>DDLT01000223.1 GCA_002340265.1 Lentisphaeria bacterium UBA2565
GTAATTACAGGCGAAAGACCAAGCAAAGACCGATGCTATCTTCACTCCATAAAGTTCGAGATTCTCGGCTATCGTAAACTTACTATTGTAATCCATGTCCTTGAAACTACCATTACAACGGATGACATTGTTAGAGTCTCGCTGAAGCAAGGACGTGCTTGCTGGATTCCATAGTCGATAGGGAGTGTTTCTAATCACTGGATGGTACAGTTCTGGCCCGTTAGAACTGTTGCTCTGTAAAAGCATAGGTATTTAGTTTGATCATAGTAACGCAGAAGTTAGATTCCCTACTTGAGCAACTTACTAACTACTATAACTTTTGCAACGACGATGGTAAGATTCGGTAGGTTTAACCCTTGGACGTACACAGGCCTACCTTGGCACAAGAAGGGGATGGATGGAACCCCTTCTCCGGGCTCTCATTGCATTGAAATAAATTTTTTCAAAATCATTTTACATGTACATCCAACAGATAGCCCACGGCTTGATATATTGTGTTCGTCATGACGTCATCTGACTTCACATAACGTCAGTAGGTCAGCGTCTTGGATCCGCAATCCTGAATTTCACTATTTTCTCAGAAGAAAAACGACGATGGTGCTTTCCCCCCTTTCTTCTGTACGATCGGGGATTGACTTTCTGCATGTGTCCAAGACACAATATTTCTCTTCTTTCCTATGCGAGATATCCATTAGCTGACTGACAATACATTCAATGTTTCGCATCAAGGCCTCCTCTATCTCACAAGCTTCTAATAAATCGGCCAGAGCTTTATCTTGGCAACGGTGAAAGTTAAAATTAATTTGCTTCCCGTTCATCTACCTTTTCAGTATTCCTTATGCCAGAAATGTTAAATCAAACTTGGATTGAACTAAAGAGAGATGCCGGTTTCCGCCCCTTCCTGCCTTCTTGTACCCCGAGATAAATGGAGTTTCCAGAAAATGAAAAAGCTCGGAGCTTATGTCTCGACCAAAAAACTGAACGACCATGACAACGGCCGGGGCGACCCTTTGAGCGCGTTTACGAGATGGACACAATACCCGGAATAATTTCGATTTTAATTTGGAAAATTGGTCAGTTTCTTTGTTTGTTTGCTTGTTTGTTTTTTCGATGACATGTATTTTGCAACTATCTACGTATACATGTAACTCAGACAGGGTCTACTGTACCTGGCCGTTTTGTTTGTAGGAAGACCTCATTTTAACCTGTATATTATCCTCAAGCTTCTTATCAAGAGGGAGACTGACATAATCCTGAACACCATGATGGTACTTTAGTAACTCGACACTCGCTGGAGGCACTTTATTCAAACCTACATCGCTAAAAGCTACCATGATAAGGTATCGTAGTTTCAACACCAAATCGCCTTTTTCGAAAGACACACTGCGCTTGATTCCTTTAAAATCCACCTTGGCTTTGAGTACCACAGGATCGTTCGACCTGTTTGAGAAAAAGCGTAGTCGGATTAGCCTTTCTTTGCGTAGTTTTAAGTGAGACCCGACTTTTTTAAGTCTGCTGGGACCGAAGGGGACAGTTGCTTTTGAAGCCCTCCCCACGTAACTTTTAGTGCATTATAGCTATAACAAACTTGGAAGATTTATCGCACGTCGAAAAATATTCCCTTTGAGGTCTAAAGCACAGCAACGTCATCATAATTGAAAATGACACTTTGGATTGTAATGAACTGTATAATACTGTTAAAAACGTTTCGAAAACCACTACATAAAGAAAGGAAAAAACATAACTAAACACAATTTTTTTTTCCAACAATACATGGTAAAATTCAAAAAAGCAACAAAATTTAAAAAATGTGAGAAACAGTCCTACAAAAATATGGTTGCCATGGAAACATCAAGATTCTTCACTCATACCATATTGTTTCCAGATATACCAGAGAAGTCGAAAAATTTGGGGCACACTCTTTCAAAAGCCCCTTGCCCCCCTCCCTCCCATTTTCGGCCGTCTTTAAAGTGGATGATACGCGAAAACCAAGCTAGCGAAAACGCATCAAGAAGTATACTTTTTCGAACGAAAACGCAAGAGTGTGGTCAGGGCCTGAAATTTCCGTACAGAAAGCATCGTGCTAGATCACTCCTGTGTTTTGACTCCGAACACGTAAACAGCTGGTGAATTTAGTAAGTGGTGCTATACTGAAGCCAAGGGTGCCTCTAGAGGTTTATATATTACAAATTAAATTTATTACGTGTACAAATCCGACAAAATACTGCAAATTGACGACAATCAATTTGTATAGACACCCTCAAGTCTTTATTGACGTGGGTTGTGTTTACAATGAGACTTCCATTTCTATTATCAACGAGCAGTAAGACTTCCATTTCTTTTATCAACGAGCATCGGTAAGAACTAAGCACGTCCCAAAATCGATCGGAAATTCCCGCATTTTGCCTTAGAAATGATGTAATTTGACTACGGGGTTTGTAATGCAGATTATTATTTGCTTCTTGAATGCATTAATCGCCGCTTGACAATAACTGAATCATTTAAACTTGTTACTTTGTATAGTAGCGAGTATAAATAAAGTGATTATAAAAAGGGAACGAATGCGTCAGAAAACCTAATTACTAACTTGAGCTCACCTGTTCAGGAAGAAAAAAACTGTTACTACCGACAAGAATATCAAAACCTTCGGGCGCTGAAGGACTCTCAGAATGGCACGAAGTAGAGACCACATCTTACTCGTATTTAGCATGTCGCTTGTAGAAAGATTACAGTGTACTGCTTCGCCCAGTATTATAGCAATTCAAGTGTGTAGGAAATATACTGACCAAAACACTAAAGGACAAGATTATTTATAATCAACTTCCTTTGACAAGTCAGAACACAAACGTGGAACAACATAGAATTTGTCTGGCCAAGTGAACGAATCTCTTGTACTTGTTCTTCCTTGGTCAGATCGAACAGGAATGAAATAATGCGTGACCGTTTGTTCTTTTTTGTTCTTGGAAGGCATTTGGAATTTTTTAACATAGATACCACTAATTATTGCTCCATAGCATTCGTTCAGGTGTAGTAAACATCTTTGTTTCAGGGTACTTCGGTATTTCTTTATCCACAGGATATACCTGATCTTCACATAACACTCAGCGACCGGATGTTTTGTTTTGAATGAGTACGGCGTACTCTTGACGCAGCCCCGGAACTTCTCTGTACAACTGACACAAAGCCAATATTATCAAATTAAACCTGTTAAGACTTAAGTTGTACAATTAGTGAGCGAGCACTGACAAACGGTAAACAGAGACTACGCCGTTGACAATATGGCATGTCTACAAATATTTGATCCTTTCGGCGCGGTCACGATCGTAATATTTTGGACTGTCGCTCTCTGTGCATACCGTTGAGTTTGTGTGTGTTGACTGTACTGACTTGTAGCACACCAGTTTTTTCCTCTTTTCTCCTTTAGTTTTTTGCTTTTTTGTTTTGTT
>DDLT01000140.1 GCA_002340265.1 Lentisphaeria bacterium UBA2565
TTACTACGATTTAAACCTTCCGCTCTTTCATTAATTGACTTGAGTGAGAATAATTTGGTCGAACTTGTTCGAGAACTACGTTCTTCCAATGGTGTTGAGCTACCCGTAGACTTTAAGACTATGCCAATTGGATTAGGTTCCTTAGAGTTTGATCGCTACTTTGCCGAGACTGCTCCTTTTGACTATCTTTTTAACCTGTCCGCCATTAAGCATGTTCGTTCTGAAAAGGATATCTACTGTCTGATGCGCATGATTGACACTAATGCTGTTTTTCTTCACGACTTTATGAAGAAAAATCCGTATAAGTTTAAGAAGGTATTCTCAGTCTCTTCAGATAAAGCGGCAAACCCTGCCAATATGATGGGAGCTAGCAAAATGGTCATGGAGAAAGTGCTTATGGCAAATGCCGAAGTGCAACCTTTTTCTACAGCACGTTTTGCCAATGTGGCCTTTTCTGATGGAAGTCTTCCACATGGCTTTATTGAGCGAATTAATAAGCGTCAGCCTCTTTCTGCTCCAAGTGATGTGAAGCGATACTTTATTTCGCATCAGGAAGCCGGTGAGTTGTGCGTCCTCTCTTGTATGCTCGGTGATAACCGTGACGTTTTTTTCCCAAAAATGGCAGAGTACAAGGATGAGAAGACGTTCTCCAATATCGCGATTGACCTGTTGCATGAGCTTGGTTATGAACCTGTTCTTTGTTCATCGGAAGATGAAGCCAAGTCTTGTGTAGAAGAATTGTCAGCACAGAAGAAATGGCCTTGCTTTTTCTTTAAGACGGATACATCCGGGGAAAAGGGGTATGAGGAATTTTATGTGAAGACTGAAACCCTTGATATGGAAACATTCCAGAATGTCGGTGTGGTGAAGCGCAAGCAATTTGAAGAGCAGAACCTTTTAGATGAATTTATTGAGTTTACCCGTAACGCAAAGAATGATCTGGTTGTTACTAAACGAGACTATGTTGAGGCTATGGTGAAGATTGTCCCGACCTTGAAGCATGTTGAGACTGGTAAGAATCTTGATTCGAAAATGTAATGGAGATTAGATTTATGAAGCGTTTTTTTGATTTTATTTTGACAACTTTTGCTTTTATTGTTTTATCCCCGCTATTAATACCGGTGATGATTATTCTTAAATTGACGGGTGAACATTACATTTTCTATGTTCAGCAACGTATAGGAAAGAATGGTAAAACCTTTGGCCTTCTGAAATTTGCGACTATGCTTAAGGATAGTCCAAATATAGGAACTGGTGATATAACAACTAGGAATGACCCTAGAGTTCTACCTTTCGGACGTTTTTTACGTAAAACAAAAATTAATGAGCTACCACAAATCATTAATGTTATTAAAGGTGATATGAGTATTATTGGACCTCGTCCTTTAACTTCTGGACAGTTTGATTTCTATTCCGACGAAGTTAAAGAGGTGATTGGGAAAATGTCTCCAGGTTTAAGCGGGGTTGGTTCAATTGTTTTTAGGGATGAAGAAAGTATTATTTCTAACTCTGGCATCCCTCATAGAGAGTTTTATGAAAAGAATATTGCTCCATATAAAGGTGAGTTGGAAAAATGGTACTTCGAGCACAAAAGTTTACTACTCGACTTTAAGCTAATTGTGTTGACAGTTTTAGTTATCTTCAAGCCTCAGTTAGATGTTTACAAAATATTAAAAGGCTTACCAGAACGACCAGATTTCTTGAGTAAAAAAGTTATGCAATAAATAGTTGATCGATGAATGGCTTTGGAAGCCTTGGGATAGTAGTTAAGTCCTTTTTAGACTTAATTGTTACCACGGTATGATAAGGAAAAATTTTTATTAATATGTTTCCTTTGTTATAAAAAAAGTAGTTAGGTAGTAGTTGCTTACTAAATAAAGAACGTTTAAGAGTTGAAAAATAATTATTTAAATAAGGTTGTTTATTATGAATCTTTATCAAGATATTGTTGAAGGAAAAGAAGAAATTTCGGTTGTTGGTATGGGATATGTTGGCTTACCGCTGGCAGTTGCATTTGCCGAGAAAGGAATCAAGGTTCTTGGTTTTGATATCAATGCGGATAAAATTGCTGAGTATGTAGCTGGACGCGATGCTACAGAAGAGGTTGGAGATGAGCGCCTTCAAAAGGTTACTAATATTGAATTCAGTTCTAATCCGGAGGATTTGAAGAAGGCTAAATTTATTATTGTGGCGGTTCCCACTCCTGTTCTTCCTAATAAAATGCCGGACCTTCGTCCAATTGAGGGAGCTTCGAAAATTATTGGTCAGAATATATCGGCTGGTTCGATCGTGGTTTATGAATCGACAGTTTACCCTGGTGCAACCGAAGAGACTTGTATCCCAATTCTTGAGAAAGAGTCTGGAATGGTTTGCGGTAAGGATTTTAAAATCGGATATTCTCCAGAACGAATCAACCCGGGTGATAAAGTTCACCGTGTGGAGAACATCGTGAAGGTTACGTCCGGTATGGATGAAGAGTCCGCCGAAACTGTTGCAAAGGTCTACGAACTTGTTATTCAGGCTGGAGTTCACCGTGCGACTTCAATTAAAGTTGCAGAAGCGGCTAAGGTTATCGAAAACTCTCAGCGTGATATTAATATTGCTTTTGTAAATGAGCTGTCTCTGATTTTTGACAAGATGGGGATTGATACTCTTGAAGTTCTTGAAGCTGCAGGGACGAAGTGGAACTTCCTACCTTTCCGCCCTGGACTGGTTGGCGGTCACTGTATTGGAGTGGACCCATACTACTTGGCATATAAAGCAGAAGAGCTTGGTTATAAGTCAAAGGTGATTTTAGCGGGGCGTATGACCAACGACGGTATGGGTAAATTTATCGCAGAAAAAACTGTTAAACGTATGATTGCGACAGGCCACGTGATTAAAGGTGCGAAGGTGGCAATTCTCGGATTGACATTTAAGGAGAACTGTCCTGATCTTCGTAACTCCAAAGTTGAAGATATTATTGAAGAGCTTGAAGAGTATGGTGTTGAAGTTCTCGTGACTGATCCGATTGCAGATGCAACTGACGCTAAACATGAGTACGGAGTTGATCTTCTTACTATGGATCAGGTAAAAGATGTTGCAGCTGTGATTCTTGCTGTTAACCACGCGGAGTATTTGTCTCTTAAGCCAGCTGACTTAAAGTCTCTTTATGCGGATGATGTTGATGCACCTGTGTTAATTGATGTGAAGGGAACACTTGATAAGCAGGCAGTTCTTGACGCAGGATTTGATTTTTGGCGTATGTAACGCACGGAGTGCATTACGTGAGGTGAGAGATGCTAGCAGAGAGATGCTTTTATATGGAAAAGGTATAGTATGAAAGATTATAAAGAACTAAATATCTGGAAGATGGGTATTTGCTTAGTGAAAGAGGTTTACTCAGTCACTAGACAATTACCCGAATCAGAAAAGTTTGGATTAGTCAGTCAAATGCAACAATCTGCAGTCTCAGTACCTAGTAATATTGCCGAAGGATATGGCAGAAATACCGACAAAGAATTATCTCGGTCCTTGGATATTTTCAGTTGGTTCTTTATATGAGTTGGAAACACAGCTTATCATTTGTTTTGAAGTCGGTTATATGCATAAATTCGATTTAGATAATATTTATAAACTGAGAAACTCAATTCTTGCGTTTAAAAAGCGTCTCACATCTAGCATCTAACTTCTAGCAATTTGCTATGACCCATATGCTAAGAACTAGTAACTAAACACTAATTTTGGAGAAAATTTATGAGTTATAAAAATTTACAATTTCCGGCAGGTTCCACTCTGCTTGTGACTGGAGGAGCCGGTTTTATTGGCTCTAATATTTGTGATGCTGCACTTGAACTTGGCTTAAAGGTGCGTGTTCTTGATGATTTTTCTACAGGTAAAATGGAAAATATTCAACACCTGATGAGTAATTCGAATTTTGAGTTAATAGTTGGTTCGATTGTTAATCCAGAAATTTGTTTAAAAGCATGTGAAGGCGTTGACTATGTTTCGCATCAGGCGGCTTGGGGGTCAGTCCCTCGCAGTATTGCGATGCCCCAAAAGTATGAGGAAATCAATATTAAGGGAACGCTTAATATGATGGAAGCGGCTCGTCAATCGGGTGTGAAAAAGTTTGTTTATGCTTCTTCCTCTTCTGTCTACGGTGACCACCCGACTCTTCCTAAAAAGGAAGGGCAGGAAGGAAAGGTTCTTTCCCCTTATGCTTTGACTAAAAAGGTCAATGAGGAGTATGGACGCCTTTATACCGAACTTTACGAATTGGAAACTGTTGGTTTTCGTTATTTTAATGTATTTGGACGCCGTCAAGATCCGTTTGGATATTATGCAGCTGTTATTCCTAAGTTTGTTAAAGCTTTATTAGATAATGAGGCTCCGACAATTAACGGGGATGGTAAGCAGTCTCGTGACTTTACTTATATCGACAATGTAGTTGAAGCGAACCTGAAAGGTTGTTTGTCAGGTAAAGAGGCGGCTGGTCGTGCGTATAATATCGCTTATGGCGGACGTGTTTTTCTCGTTGACCTGTATGAGAAATTAGCAGAGCTACTGAAGTCTGATTTAAAACCTAATTTTGGACCAGATAGAGCAGGGGATATTAAACATTCTAATGCTGATATTTCCGATGCCCGTGAACTGCTGGGTTATGACCCTGACTACGATTTCTTTAGCGGGATTGAACTGGCGGTAGACTGGTACAAAGAATATCTGTAATTAGTGCACAGGCAGTTTGTCAAAAGCTGTAATCCGTTTAATAAAAAAGCGTTCGGGGTTTTCTCCTGAACGCTTTTTCGTTTACAGAAATTCTTGTCGCCGTTTGTATGTCAAGAATCATTTAATGCTGTTGAATTAAGGCAGTTCGCCCTCTTCGAGGACGGGTCATTGGTCATTCAATACCCTGGGTTCCCGTTGGTCACCTAGGGCTATTGAAAATTATTCCTCTTCGAGGATTAAATGCTGATCCGAAATTCATCTCCACGCTATTGAAAATTCCTCCTCTTCGAGGATATGCCAAAGCAAGTATTTAGCATTTGGCACTTCTCACCTCGCACTTGTTATTTCGCACCTTGCAACTGTTTAACTATCGTTCAACAGCTGTTTATCCATTGTTCTACAATAGTTGCCAGCGCCTAGCAAACAGTGTAAGACCAGTTGTTGGTTGATTCGTTCCAGTTGCGAGTTACTAATTCGGTGTTGAATGACATTTTGTCTAGAATTCCTACCACATCTTTTACTGCATCAGTTTTTATTGCTGAAGCAAATTCTGTAGCTGAACCTGTGAATCCTTTGTTCTCTGCAAAGAACTCTTTCAGATCTGTGTAAAGGTTAATTACTGCACCAGCTGCCAATTTGTACGCCTGAACTCCCGGTTGGTGGAAGGCGTTGATGTTGATTAGTTCTGCGTAAGCTGCAACAGCACGTTCGTATAGTGCGATGATCATACCTAGGTTGAATTCGTTGATGTCGGTGATTTCCATTTCGATGACTTCGCGGTCTTTGCTACGAAGCGCGTTGCTTAGACCGTCTTTAAATCCGTGAAGATAATCACCCATTGAGAAACCGTCGTCATAAGTGAAGTTCTGCGCGTCGGTCAACACTTCGATGAAGGTGATGAAGAAGTCGTTACGACCGTCATTCAGCTGTTGGATAAACGCGTGTGCATCAGTTCCACCTTTGTTACCGAATACATTAAGTCCTTGGTGTACGACGTTGCCGTCAAGGTCGAACTCTTTGCCAAGACTCTCCATTACAAGCTGCTGTAGGTAGCGTGAAAGTAGTACTAGGCGATCAGAATAAGGTACAATCACCATGTTTTTGTTACCTTTTCCTTCACCAGCGGCATACCAGCAGGCTGCAAGCGTGTAAGCCGGATTTTCTTCTACGCTTTCACAACGTGTCATTTCATCCATGTAAGCGGCACCTTTTAGGAATTCACCGAAATCAACACCTGTAAGTGCGGCTGGAAGGTGACCAACAATAGAGGTTTCACTAGTACGACCGCCGATAGATTCAGCCATTGGGAACACTTTCAGCCAACTGTTTTCTTTTGAATATTTATCAAGCTGGCTACCTTCCATTGTAATTGCTGTGGCGAATTCGGCAAATTTAAGCCCGGCTTTGGTGTAAACCTGCTCAAATGCTTTCATGTTGTTGTAAGTTTCGCGTGTTCCTCCAGATTTGGAGATGCTTAGAATGATAGTTTCTTCCAGATCAACAACATTAAGCACATCTGTAATTCCTGAAGAATCCGTGTTGTCAGTGAAGTAAATTTTCAGCCAGTTATTACGTTTCGCTTCAGAAAGTTCGTTCCAGTATGGACCGTTGATTGCGAAGTTCATTAGCTGAGGACCAAGTGCAGAACCACCGATACCATTAATTACAACAGATGTGAATTTTTTGCCTGTACCACCGACAATATTGCCATCACGAACATCTTTACAGAATGTTTCCACTTCTGCAAAAAGTGACGAGGACGGATAGTCGATACGGTCGGAAAAGTGGGTTACCTGACGACCTTCGTCTGGATTTTTGATTTCGCCGGCTTCGATTTTTTTCATCTCTGCTGATACTTTACTAAATTTAGCAAAAAGTTCAGTATTGTTGCTTTGGATTGAGGAAAGGCCTGAAATGTCCAGCGCGAAACCACTTTTGTTATCAATAAATTTTGTTTTCATTTTTCTACTTCCTATATGTATTTATAATTTAAATTTAACGCTTGATTTAAATTGCTTTTTTGTTGAAAAAAATCAATGTGAAAAATGTTTTAATAAATATTATATGTGGTCAAGGTTACGAGTTGAAAAGTTAAAGGTTACAGGTTCGCAAGTTGAAAGTAAACTTACTTGTTTTCCTTAATCCTGACATTCAGTTAGATTATTGACTGTTTTTGTACTAATTATGAGACATTTTATGTGTTGGAATTAGTTGATTAACTGAGATTTTATTATCTATTAAAACTTATCTGAAAATTCTTATGGGGGCGTTTATGCGAACTATTTTTTTGTTGCTTATAATTTGTTTTAACTCTGTATTTTTATACTCTGAACTTATTGTTGATGTTAATGTATACGGAGGAGCTGTCGAGTTGGAGAATGAGGCAATCTCTTTTGGACTTTCGTCTGCCGCTCACGAGACAAAGGCTCCGA
>DDLT01000232.1:0-5520 GCA_002340265.1 Lentisphaeria bacterium UBA2565
TAATCTGTCCCGCCATACCAGTGGCAGAACCATGCTCTTGGAAGTTGATAAAACCATAAGGCTTATCTTCATTAAGAACCTGAGTAACTTTACCTCCATGCCAATCTGTGTGCAGAGGTTCATAACCTGAACCGGTACTTACGCGAAGTGTGTCGATTTTTGCACCATTCTGTTCAGTAAAATAGTTAACGATTTTTGAAAAACGTGTATCTGCTCCACCAACGTAGAACATATTCTTACGCCAAGACTGGTCACCAGAGTAGTTCTCATAGTCCATCGTACGCTGAAGCATCGCGTCCACATCTTTCACAGCACCATAAGGATGATCTTCACCGAAGTAACCGATACGGCCAACCCAAACATCCGCCACACAGTTTACTTTACCAGTCAAATAATCTTCCTTGTCGCCCAGAATAGTGTTGCCGTTAGCATCCCATTCCGAATCCAGATCAGCGTAGTAGTAATCAGATGGATCATCACCATCATTAAGTAGATATTTACCATCTTCAGTACGTGGTTTATCCTTATACTTCAGATACTTTGGATACCACTTTTTCTGGTCTTCAGTATAAACCTTATACTTACGAGGTCTGAACTTAGCCATCGGAATCATACTTTCTTCCGGATGCGGATCAGCAATAATCAGAGTATAAAGCAGGTTCCACTTTTTATAAACACCCTGCATCCAGGCACGCACCTGATCCGCCTGATGGCGACCTTTTCCGTTACCTTTTTCAGACAAACCAAAATCATCCTCGGTTGCCACATAAACCTTAAATCCCAAAGCCTCTTTATGAGCAATAAAATCTTTCAGAACCTTTGAATTGTCACGCACATAGTTACTTGTTGCGATAAGATAACCATTCTGACCCTCCGCCATCTTTTGTGGCACAAGCGACTCAAGGCTTCCGTTTTGAGAAAAGGCTTTCTCGATAGAACGTGTTTTAGCAGTGAACTTACTCACATCCTTTTTTACCGTCGGCGAAAACGTGTCAGCCGTCGCCACAGCACCGGTCGCCAAAAGCACCGACAGTGAGAGATTTTTAATACTCATGATATTTTCCTTATTTAAATTAATTTTTGCATCATGTAATGAGTAATACCAGAGCACTCCCGACTTCTTAACACATATATGAAAAAAAAGGTTACAGGTCGGAAAGTTGAAAGTTGCAGGTCGGATTGCGTGCTACGTGGGTCGTTATACGTAATACGTGCTACGTGGGTCGTTATACGTTATACGTAATACGTAATACGATCTCGTAGGGGCTTCCCTTGTGGATGCCCTTTGTTCACTTCGTTGAGTTGTCTATCGCAAGCCTCACGCAGAGGCGTTGAGAACGCAGAGGAGGGGATTTACAGTTATTAGTTATCAGTAAGCAGTTCTCAATTTGAACCGCGAATACACATTCAGTAAGATATTTGAATTCTATTCACGGGGTGCATTCGCTGGGCTCATACTACCCAGACGGTGCACATTTTTACCAACTGTATCGGTAAGCCTTTATCAATACACTATTCCATTGCAATAATGAGATTCTACCACTCATATTCAGCTTCGTGTTCCTTCTTTAGTTGGCTTTCATATTGATTTGTGTATTCTCTAATTACATCATTTACGATATTTTTAACAGCTCCATCATTCAGCTGTTTGTGTATCTTTTTAAATTCATCAAGCTTTCCTTTTAGAGTCTCAGATGGATTTCCACACCAGCTAAAGCTAAGTGGTATGCATGCACTCATTATTGCTTTAACTGGAAATTGATATCTTAATGCTGTTTCGACTTTTTGAGGCCAATTGTAAGTATTGGGTGAGCCTTTCAGTGGTGCTTCCTTTATCCAATTACTGAGGTCTTCACGTTGTAATATGACTTCATAAACTTCTGTGTCTCCTGCTACCAATACTTGAACGACTCTGCCAGAGTATTCAGAACTAACTATTTTCGCAAGTTTTTTTCTTTGTTCCAAAGAACAAAAATTGAACATTTTAGCAAAATCTTTCTTTCTGGTAGCTGAGAGGCTGTCAAATATTGAGCTTGTGTTAATATTATTTTTTAGCCATTCATAAGCTAATGTTTTGTCAAATTCAAACATGCGAGGCAGTAGATACGAATTGTCTTCAATAAGCTTTTCGTTTTGCCCAAAGTCGTTGATTATTACTTTTCTCCATGCACTACTTAGCTCTTTACGAAACGTACTACCTATAATCCCAAATTCACCTATGGCTACTGACACTCTAACTTCAGGGTAATCACACGTCAAAAGTTTAAGGGTTCTGGTAATACTGGCTTTTCCTCTATAAGTCAGCACGCTAGGACATTTTTTGAACTCAGGAATCATTTCTTCAAAGAGCTCTTCGGAAACTTTGTCGGCTGTTAAGCAATACTCCAAAGCAGTTGTCTTATAATCTTCAATTTGAAGAAGTCCCCGGATAATGATTGTAAATTTTGTAACGCTTAAATCATGTTCTAATTCGTCTAAGAAAGGAGTTAACAAATCGTACTTGCAACGTTTTTCTAATAAGTGACTGTACCACTCTACTCTCCTTTCTTTGTCGTGCTTTGCAATATGCTCAAATACGATTCTTGTCATTCTTGGATGCGCTACACCTGCCTTTGTTGCCTCATTTTCGAAGTTTATTACCTTTGTTGTAACCTTATCGGTATCTTCTAACTGCCATTTTTGGGTCATTTTAACTGCATTGGCATGCCATTTGTCATATTGCCGTTCATAATTTTTGTAATAATCTTCACGTGGAAATAAGGTCACAAATTCTTCATTGCCAGAGCTTAGATTAAGCTTAAGATTGTGACCAAGTTCAACTAATTTTGATCTTAATCCAATAGGAGCGATTGAAAATAAATCAAGTATCATTTTCATACTAATCTTTTTATATATCGTTGCATCGCTGTTGGAAGGCATATTCATTGCATGAGGGTGAGACCAACTATGAATTATTGAAGTTAACGAACTCCAGTCTTCTATCGAATCAACATTCTCTTTGATATAATTAAACACCCTTGACCATGTTGAGTTAAACAGTAACTCTGCTGACTTTGATGGGTAAAGGTAGGAATAAAATGAAAAAGAATCTAAGTTTGCAACTGACTGTTCACTAAGGTTGATATTTAGTTTCATAGCAATTGCTATCATCTTAAACAGTAGCTTATGGTTTTGTGTGTTGGTTGCCCACTGTAAGGAGGTTTTAATTAAGGCAATACGTTGGTTTACTCCGTTGTCATTTTGCTTTGTAAGCTCTTTTATCCAGCATTCTATATCTGAAACTCCTTGGTTAGTCCTAGGGTAGTCAGACTCATCTAACAGTTTTGGAAGTACTACTTCTGGGATTCTGTATAATAAGCCATTAATGCAACCCCAGAAGTGTTTAGGGTGATTATTATAAATCCATGACGCATTTTCTGAGCTTGAGTAAGCAAGCTCACACCATAGCTTTTTACAATCATATTCATTAATTGTAAGAAGTAACTCTCTTAGCAGTTGATTTGGGACAGTTCCTCCACGGTGATGAGACTCAAGTAGTATATAATACGCCTCTGATGGACTTATTACTTTATGAAATAATACACAATAGTCGTTTTTACTGAATATAGAGTTTTTGCCCCAAAAATATTCTCCAACTAAAGCTATTCCTAGGAACTGTGGAACAATTATCAGTTCTCCTCGACTTCCTTGTTTTATAATACCTCCTGTAGCCAGTTGTGTAAGAGTAGAAGACAATTGCAATTTGTTAATTCCTAAAAAATCCATAATGGCTATATCAGTGATACCTGCTCTCCCACCAACAGCAACAGTTGCTAGAATTGCAAATATTTCTCCGCTTTTTGATCCGTAATATTTTGACTTAAAATGGCGTAAAATTGCTTTCCCGTTAAAAACATCGATATGTGACCCATTCTTAAGCAATTCACATAAAGTGACTGTAAGTCCGATACGTCCAGCAGATTGACCTATTATTTCATGCAAAAGGTTATTAGGCCCATTTACTCCCATATGTCTGATAACTTGTACCACTTCTTCTCTTTTTAGTTTTGGAAGGCTCATTGTTTGAGCTTTTCCAACACTCAATGCTTCTTGCACTTTTTCGATATCGTAAGGCCAGCAGGTTGCAAATATCCTGAAATACTTTCCTGACTCCATTCGAAAGTGTTTTAATCGGTTAATCAAGTCACTCTTTTCAGCTGCATCATCAATGATAAGTATCGGTGGGCATGAGATAGATAATGTTGACATTATATAGTCTGGATTATCACTGATAACAAATTTGCCATCTTTATCCTTTATGTAATGATATAATAAAAAGCTTTTTCCTGTTCCTGGCTGTTCACTTATTAATACATCTCCTGCAATATTGTCTAATTTGGATAAAATTTGCTCTCTGCCGATAAGCGGAAGAGATAGTTGAAAATTTCGTAAAGGCGTTGATGATAACACAGAGGATGAAACTACAAGTTCATGAATTTTATCAATTTTTCTTTCAACTATTTTGTTGTATTCACTATGCTTTTTTAGAGATTTCTGAATATTTGCAATAAGCAATTCTTGTTGAGAAATAGTCTGCATTATTTCTTCTTTGGAATCTAAGATCAACCTCACCAACACCTCGTTATCACTTCGCCTTACAAACTCAATGTAATCACGAATCAGATTATCATCGTCATTTTGCATTCTCCCTTTAACTTCTTGACGTAAAAAAATGCCTAAAGTAAGTAAAATCCCTGATGCAGTTATTGGATCCAAAGTCAGCCTCCCAAAGTTTATATGTACTGTTTTAACAGGTCTTATTAAAAATGATCTGTCAACCTAATGTTGCAATGTTTCATTTCAAGATTGGGGTTCTATAAAGTTTATTTCTAAAATAAATCTCTGCGCTCTCTGCGACCCTGCGTGAGACTGTTTTATATCGCGGGTTTTGGCGGTTGATGGTGCTGCTTTGCTCTCTTTTTGGGGGATTGTTTTAGACGAGGACGCCTTATTTGTCTACTTTTTGGCTCTTTTTCTCGATTTATTTGATATTTTTTCAACTTTTTTTGATTGTGGTTTCTCACGTTTTGTAAACTTTCTTTACACTTTTCCTTCACCTTTTCTTAAAACTCTGTGAATTTTCCTCTTTTTAGCCCGTTTCTGGGCAGTTTGTATAAACATTTGTTTACATTGTAAACTTATGTTTACATGGGGTGTGCAATTCTATTTTTGTTTGACTCTTCGGCAACTGGCATTACCTTTGTGACTTCTCTTTGTTTTCATGCTTTATACATGAAAATGAAGGTCAGACGTATGACCGGTTCTTTTATATTCAGGTTCCCACAGATTTGGGTCATGACGTAGATGATTTTGAACGAGTTTGTATAGATTAGAACTCTTTTCTTAATCAATTCGCCCAAGTTTGTGTTTGCGGAAATCCCGCAAACATGATTTTGTCCAAGTTTGAATTTGCGGAAATCCCGCGAACATGATTTTGTCCTAGTTTGTATTTGCGGAAATCCCGCGAACATGATTTTGTCC
>DDLT01000232.1:5647-6277 GCA_002340265.1 Lentisphaeria bacterium UBA2565
AACATGATTTTGTCCAAGTTTGTATTTGCGCGAAATTTATGAACCATTTTTTGAATAGTTGGAGTCGGTTAATAAGAGTGAACTGTATTAAAACAGAAAAGGAGTAGTTATGAGTACTACTGAGGTAAAAGCAATTGATCTTCATAAGGTCGATAATCCCAACTTTGTGGAGTTTGTTTCACAATTAAACGCAATTCTTTCTACTAAGACGGCAGTAACAACCGCGTTGAAGCCGCTAACGGATCAATTTGCCGTGCTTTTGGCAAAGCTTGAAGATAGTCTGGTAGCAGTTCGCGGTAATAGTTATACTCAGGCGTTGAATGAGGCGGATGATTACCGTGATATGATTCATTCCGGCTTTGTGCATATGCTTTATGCTTACGAAAGTTGTGGTGATGAGGCGAAGATGGGGGCGGCATCTAATCTTATTTTCGCGGCAAAGCAGTACGGTTTCGGCAAGTTGCGTAATGCGGGGCATAATAAACAGACGGCGTTGATGGATGGTTTGATGGAGACATTGAAGTCGGATAAGTACAGTGACGATTTGGTTGCGTTGCCGGAGGCTTCGAACTTCATGACGGCAATGGAGTCGGCAATGAACAGTTTTAAACAGGTGAAGAGCAGCAAAGC
>DDLT01000020.1 GCA_002340265.1 Lentisphaeria bacterium UBA2565
ACTACCGTTTAGCCATCGTTCAACTACCGTTTAGCCATCGTTCAACTACCGTTTAGCCATCGTTCTACTACTGTTCAGCTATCGTTCAACCATCGTTCCGCTACCGTTCCCCTATTTTTTTCTGATTCTCACTGGAATAATTGCCTGCCTGCCAATAATCTACGTCTGCAAATTTTATCAAAACTGGAAAATTGGAGGAATTAACCATGAAATCAAAAGTTTTAGCATTCGTCGCGGCCTTCGCGATGGCGATTCCGGCACTTAACGCGCAGGATGTGATTCCGCGCCCTGTGAAGATGGAAACAAGACAGGAACCACCTTTCGTAATTACCAAATCGACACCAATTGTTTATAATCATCCAAGCTTGGAGTTTTCTGCCAACGAACTCGCTAAGCTGATAAAGCAGCATGTTGGGCTATCTTTATCCACCAAACAGGCACGAATAGGTCATACTGGTTCAATATTTTTGAGACTGGATAAAAGCTTTAAACCTGATGTCCGCCTACCAAAGCAGGCTTACATGCTGGGCACTTCAAAAGATGGTGTAGTAATCACTGCAAATGATAAAGCAGGCGCATTTTACGGTGCAGTTACGCTTACTCAGCTTTTACCTGTAACTAAAGAGGAACTGTCTCGAGCGCCAATTCCACGAGTTAGAATTACTGATTATCCAACTTTCCCTTGGCGTGGTGTAATGCTTGACGTGTCGCGCTACTTCTTTAACAAAGATTATATCAAACGTTACCTCGATATGATGGCAATGCACAAGCTTAACGTGTTTCACTGGCACCTTATTGATGACTGCGGCTGGCGTATCGAAATTAAGAAATACCCGAAACTGACAGAAGTCGGAGCGAAACGCGGATCTGGACGTTACTTTCACGAAGGATTCTACACACAGGAAGATGTCAAAGAGATTGTGAAATACGCGGCGGAACGTGGTATCGAAGTGGTTCCTGAAATCGAAATTCCGGCTCACACGCAATCGGCTCTTGCGGCATATCCGCACCTTGGCTGTTTTAACAAGAAGCTGGGCGTACCGGATCGTCACTCAATTTCACCTGAGATTTATTGTGCGGGCAAAGAGTCCACTTATGACTTTTTAGAAGATGTAATGGATGAAGTCGTTGCTCTTTTCCCTGCTAAGTTTGTTCACATTGGTGGTGATGAGGCGAAGTATGCGCGTTGGAAGGCATGTCCGGATTGTCAGGCTCTGAAAAAGAAAGAGGGCTACAAAAGCGAGCATGAACTGCAGGGTTATATGACAAAACGCATGGAGAAGTATCTTGCGACCAAGGGTAAGCAGATTATCGGTTGGGATGAGATTCTTCACTGTGGTGTCACAAATAAATCGGGAATCATGACTTGGCACAAGCCTAAAACTGCGGTGGACGGAGCGAATGCCGGGAATCCAGTTGTAATGTCGCTGACTCGTCACACCTACTTTGATACGCCGGAAAGTAAGCTTCCGGGTGAACCGCCATGTGCGACTTGGACGCCTCCGGTTTCTCTACAGAAGTCTTACGAATGGTACCCGGTTCCGGCAGGTCTGACAGGCGATGCAGTAAAAAATATTCTGGGACCAAACGGCTGTCTTTGGTCTGACCGTTTCCTACACAACCGTGACGTACTTCACGACAAGCCTGAACAGGGCACGAAGCATTCTGAAGCCTACATGGATTATCTTTCACTGCCACGTCTTGCCGGACTTGCCGAGGTGGGATGGACACCGAAAGAGATTCGTAACTATGACGACTTTACCAAACGTATGAAAGTTCAATATCTTCGTTATGACAACAAAGGCTACAACTACCGGATGCCGACACCGATGATTAATGCCAAGCGTGACAAGGCCCAGCAACTAGTGGTTTCTCCTTCAACACCGTTGATTCGCGGATCAGTAGTTCGTTACACAACCGATGGTTCTGAACCAACAGCAAAATCTCCTCTTCTAAACAAACAGATTACTCTGGATAAAGAGGCTGTGCTGAAAGCGGCGACATTCCTACCAACAAAACAGTCATTGACTTACAGTTACATTGACCAAGTGAACAAATGGGCGAAGTTCGGCGAAGTGATCGGAAAATGGGAAGCTGGCAAAGTGGCGGGAAAAACTCCTCGTGAAGAGATGTTTGATGCCACCGGAATCATCAGTTCCAACGGCACTTATGAAATCAGTTTCCATTTCACAGGCGGTGGACATCGTTTGGATATTGAATCCGTAGAAATCGTCCGTAACGACCGTGATACAATGGGCAAAGATGTGCACAAAGGTTTCACTGGTGGAAGAAATCATAAAAACGTTTACAAAATAAAGGTGACCGGTTACGAAACTGGTGCCTCTTTTAAAGTCAAAGCCAAAATCTGTGGTGATGTCGGAAACAATAGCAACGGAATTGTCTGCATCAAAAAGAAATAAGACAGGTTAAAGGTTAGAGGTTTGCAAGTTGCAGGTCTGAAAGTTGCAAGTTAACGAGTTGCAGGTTAGCAGGTTTTCATCCTGTCTATGAAACCTCAGGACCTTTAATTAGAAACTTTATAAAACGCCCCGCTTGGGGCGTTTTTAGGTGTAGCCTGCCATAATCATCAGAAAGACGGTAGGATTTGTCTTAAGCTCACCTACCTGATGGAAGTAAAAATGATTTATAGACTTGCCACATATTAATTACTGTCCCTGACTACATTGATAAAGGTAGCCCCAAGGCGAGCTTTATATGCTGGTGCCCAGTCAAATATGCAGGAAATTGAAAAGTTCGCCAGTATGCCCGCCGACTGGAAAGCAGAAATGAGAGATGTTTTTTCTGGACTGGAGAAAACTGGAAACTATTAAATCCCGGTAAAACCAAATATCAGGATTTTTTCATCAGGAAATCCTATGAGAAGAATTGATTATTTGTTTAAAAGAAAAAAGGCAGCCCTTGCGGACTGCCTTTTTTAAAAACTCGTAAGTAATCGTGAATTAATCTTCGATAATTACACGGAAACCTACGTTGAATACTTTCTGCCATTTAGGGAATTGTAGACGGTATGCTGAACGAGCACGTTTTGGACGATCATACCATGATCCTCCACGAATCACTTTGCGGTCGTCTTCTTTTGAATAAGCGTCACGCGTCCACTCTGCCACGTTACCGTGCATGTCGTGAAGTTCCCATGCGTTGGTTTTGTATTTACCAACTGTTGCAAGGTGAAGTACGCCGTCATTGAAGCGATCGTCCTTCAACTCCCAGTCCCAGAATGCATTAGGGTTACGGATTGGTTTAGGATCCACACCGCGTACTGCCAATAGTTTCATTGATACGTCGGCAAGGTTGGCAAACTGTCCAAAGTCAGCATCCAGATCACCGTAGAAAAGCGGTGTATCGGTTCCGGCACGACAAGCCCATTCCCATTGATTTTCTGTAGGAAGTGTAACTTTACGACCAAGTTTCTCACTCAACCACTCACAGTATGCCATCGCCTGTTCCCAACTTACGCGGATTGCAGGATAATCTTTATTTGCATCCATGTCATAACCAGGTCTTACCTGATCTTTGTAATGCATGTCGTAAATACCGTTTTTATGAGTCGGATCAAATTTCTGGAATTCGCCAAGCGTGACCTCAGTTGTTCCCATTAGGAAACCTTTCTTGATTTCAACGGCTTCAGGCTTTTCATCCTTATAGCCATCTTTGTCACCTTTCACATATTTTCCGGCAGGGATTTTAGAAAATGCTAAGTGTTGACCACTTCCATCATTGAATGTCAAATTCACAATCGTTCCGCAACCGCTGTCACTTGCCTGCTTACCAACTGCATCGGCGTTTGTAAACGGCCATCCGTCAACTAGCGGAATTGTGACTTTTTCAGGTGCCACATATTTTGGAGCTTCAAACTCAGGAACTGGAAGTTCTTTGTTGAATGTTACAGTCTCGATATCTTCGTCTACATTAGAGTAAAGTTTTTTAAGCTCATAACGACGCTCTTCAAAGGTATCACGAAGGTTCGTTGCTTCGTTCCAAGTTCCGTGGTACGGCACGTTGATATCCATCCAAGTGATAATGCGGTCCCACTCTTCTTCAGTCAACTTCACATTGTAGTGATTTTTTTCAAGCATCTGGACAAGACGGCTTGTGTTGGCGTGGAATTCAAGTGGTGTAAGTACGCTGTAGTCACCTTCAGGACCATTACGGCGAACATATTTCATCAAGTTCCAGTATGAAGTAGAGAAATTTGTATGCATGAAATTCCCAGCTTTACGCGAGAAGTTAGGAACACCTTTATCTGTGCCATCATGACAACCTACACATTTACGGTCAAGAACAGGCTGAACTTCACGTTTGAAGCTGAATCCACGAACAGGGCCGTAGAATGGTTTCAAGGTCTGTGGCGGATTGCTCTGCGCTACACTACGACGAGTTGGAACCGCGTGATTTGCATCTTCGTGGCAACCTACACAGGCTAGTGTTTCACCAGGCATAACTACCAACCATGAGCGGAATAGCTGCATTGCTTTACCATCTTTATCAATAGGCTGAATTGTGATTGGACGGTTTGCAGGAACTTTGAACATACATGAACCATCTTCGTGAACTTCTGCAGTTCCCAATAGGCGACGAACATCCCAGCCACCTTCCATACCAATTGCGTAGTGACCACCTGCGTTACGATAAGCATATTCATACTGGTAAACACGTACGCCTTTTACTTCACCACGTGGTACACCGCGAAGTCCAGGACCTTGGTAAATATCAGCAATGAAGAGCGTCCCCTCATTTTGGTCCAGGCGAACACGTTCTGGAATAATTGGCGGTGTTTTAACTTTGCGAAGCGGACGAGGCTCAAATAGAGAATAACCCGGAATTTTTTTGATTAGAGTCATATTGTCAAATGTATCAACAAGGTAAACTCCGTGTGAGTTTTCCCCTTTCAAACGCATTGTGGTAATGAAATATTTCTCACTCAATGGCCAAGGGTAAAGGAAACGCGGCCAAATTTTGTTTGCATAACCATCAAGAATGATATTTTCAATTTCCTTTCCACGCTGTCCGATTTTTTGAACCGCACCGTCTGTATTTTTCGTGCCTTTCTTAGTGTCAAAGATGATCATTTCACCTTCTTTTTTCACACCGTGATGACCAGAAACGATTGCAACAAACTTACTGTTACTTCCCGGAATAGGGCGGGCGTAGAATAGTGTATTTGGCCAGTAGGAGTTACTACCATACATTGATTTTTGACCAGTTCCGTCAGGGTTCATAGTCATAAGCACACGTGAGAAGTAATGAGCAGAGTCAGTGTACTCCCAACGAAGGTACATTACCTGACCGTCTTCTTTTACAACCGGAGTCCAGTTGTTATCCTGATCATAGCAAAGGCGACGAATGTTTGTGCCATCCGCATCCATCACGTGCAGATTACCTACATAATCCACACCGCCAACACACGGAACTCCGTGATAACCACTAGTCGAGTTGTAAAGAATTTTTCCATTCGGTAAGTAACAAGCATCATAGTTCTCAACATCTTTATGAGAATCTTTTGAAATCTGCTTTACTGCACCAGTATTGACGTCACCTTCAAAAATATGGAAGCGCCCATTATCTCCAATACCTGAGTACAAGAAGCGAGTTCCGTCCCAATGAAGAACAGTATCACCTAGATAACCTTTTCCACTTTTATTTGCGACAATAGTTTTAACTGGCGCACTAGCATCTTTCAGGCTAATCTTAACGATTTCATTATTAAGATCTTTATATCCTCTGATAGAAGTATTTCCCTGCCAGTTTGCAGAAAGTCCATAATTCCCTTCAGATTTACGTTTTGTAATCAGAAGCTCATCAAAGTTTAGAAGCGGATTTTCAAGCATTGCTTTACGTTGGAAATCTAGCATTTCGACAGCTTTCTTGAAAGCGTCGTAATCTCCTGAGTTCAGTCCATTCTTCACAGAATCAGCGACAGACTTATACTCAGCAACCTTTGCCAAATAAGCATTACCATTAGGATACTCTTTTCTGTAACGGCGTGCCAAGTATTTAATCGACATCTCTAACGCTTCTGCATTGAAAACAGAAAACAGTTGCTTTGTCTGATTCAATTGATTTTCAAGTGCAAGGGCTTCTGAAATACTTTGAAGAGCGTCAGTTGTCGAGATTCCTTTACCAACTTGCCCAATTTTTGAGAAAGCTTTTTTCTTCCATTCAGCGACAACGGTATCGCTGTTTTTATCAGCAACCCATTCTGAGAATTCACCTTGACTGATATCACGACCGAAAGTTTTAGCTTCAACCGGGAAGTCGGCTTTCACATCGGCCAAAATCTCAGAAACTTCATTTGTCATTGCATAATAAAAGCCGTAGCCACCGCCACCTTCATTATCTACCTTAACAAGAAGCGAGTTTGTACCCTTCTTAAGATTTAGTGTAAGGTTATCGCTCGGTCCAGCACCACGACGCGCCGGATTATCATGAATAACTTTACCGTTTAACCAGACTTTGATTCCGTCATCACTACCAACAACAATCTGCTTTGTCACATCTGCAGCGGACTCTATAGTGCGGTAAAGATAAATAACAGCTTTGCCACTGAAGCGAATATTATTTACAGAACCATCTTTGAAGTTGGTCTTCTTCCACTGCGTTTTACCGTTTGAATCCTTTGATTTCAAATCAATAGCGCCCTTTTCAGGGAACATCACTTCTTTTCGGCTTTTATTCTTAAATATCTCTGTAGAAAACCACTTACTTGCTTTGAAAGAAGTCACCTTTCCAGCGTTCATCGCTTCTACATAATTCTGTTTTGATGCCTTGAGCGTCTCTGCCCAAGTCGCTTTTTTTGCGTAGATTCCCTCTGCCATTGTGGCAAATGTCATCATAGCAAAAACTATAGTTCCTGAAAGAACTGTCCTCTTCATCTTACTCCTCCTATGTTGTTAAATAAAGATATTATAGCCGAGACGTTCAGAAATCATTGCAGCATGCTTCTTAATAATCTCGCCCTTTTCTTTTAGTTTTTCTTCCGGCAAACGGCTGTCTGGACCTGTAATCCAGATAGCAGCAACAGGCAACCCATTTCTATCAAAAATCGGTGCGCTGATACATTTTATGCCTGAAATTTCTTCTCCCAAATCAAATGCGTAACCGCACTCTTTGGCTTTCGCAAGTTCTTCTCTCAGCTCAGACTCGTCAACGACAGTATTTTCATTAAATTTCACTCTTTTTACCTGACTGAAGTATGCGTCCTGTTCCGACTCATTCATATAAGCCAAAATCGCTTTACCAGGTGCACTGCAGTAAAGATCAAAGTGTCGTCCAAGATCAATAGCAAATTTAAATGTATGTGTTCCAAGGACCTGTTCCATCACAACGCCCTGAAAGCCGACCAACGAACCGATAAGTACAGTCTCTTTCAATTGATCACGTAGTTGACGCATCACATCAAGCGATGTGGTAATAATATGTTGCTCTGAAAGTGCAACCGTTCCCATCGCCAGCATTTTTCTGGTGATATAAAAGCGTTTTGTATCTTCCTCACGTGAAAGATATCCGCGTTCCAGAAGCGTCATCGAAATTCTAAACACACTATTTTTGGAAAATCCCATCGCTTCCGTCAATTCCTGAAGCGACGCGCCTTCAGGGTGTTTAACCATATATTCTAAGATAGTCAAGGCACGATCAAGGTTAGGCACCTTGTAACGTGAACCAGCCGAAATATTTTCATTACTCATAAAAAGTCCTAAATTTTATATTACAAATTCAATTTCAAAACTATAAACTTTATAAAAAAAAGCAAACCAATTAGTAAAATCGCAAATCATTTTTAACATAAAAAAACGGATAAAAAACAAAAAGTATAAAAATATAGTTAAAATATGAATCTAAAATCACTAATTCCGAAAGACTGGCAGCCGATTCTTGAAGAAGCTTCAACTTCACAGTCATTCAAAGACCTTGAAAAGTTTATCTCGAAAGAGATGAAGCAAAACGAAGTATTCCCTAAAAAAGAAGATATATTTTCCGCGTTCAGCTATGCTCATTTCAAAGATGTCAAAGTCGTTATCATAGGACAAGACCCGTATCATGACGACAATCAGGCACACGGTTTGGCATTTTCAGTCCAACCCGGAGTTAAGTTCCCTCCATCATTGCGCAATATTTTAAAAGAACTCTCTGATGACCTCGGCACTACTGCTCCCGACAACGGTTTCTTACAGAAATGGGCAGAACAGGGAATTTTAATGATTAACGCTGTAATGACAGTGCGTGCTCATCAGGCGAACTCACACAAAGGAAAAGGCTGGGAAGAGTTCACCGATCAAGTAATCCGCCAGGTTAGCGCCAACGACAACCCGGTAATTTTTGTACTTTGGGGAGCCTTTGCTCAAAAAAAGAAAGAATTGATAGATCTCGAAAAAAACTACATTATTGAATCTGCGCATCCCTCACCGCTTTCTGCCCGACGCGGATTTTTCGGTAGTAAACCATTCTCAAAAATTAACAAAATACTCGAAAAAACTGGTCAAAAACCGATAAATTGGCAACTTCCTTCATCAATGCTTTTTTAATGGAAGATTCTCAATATATTAAGACCCAATTTGAAACCTTAGTTAGAAACTTACTTATGAAAAAACTATTACTACCATTTCTTGCACTAATTCTAAACGCCTGTTCATCAGACCCTGTAGAAGATTTCAATAAAGCCGTCGAAAATGCCAATCAGAAAAATTGGGTTAAAGCCGCCAAATATGCAAAAAAAGCATCTGAAGCCAATCCGACGACACTAACCGAAGCATTCAACGCAATCTGCCTGACCAAACAGGATAAAACAGAAGACGCAATTGAAATCCTTAAACGTCTAGCTACAAAAGAGCCTAAAAACGCGACGATCCAATTCCTATGTGGAAAATCTCTGTTTTCGACTGGTCAAACAAACGAAGCCTTTGAGCACCTTAGTAAAGCATACAATTTGAACCGATCAAATGATGATTGTCTTGCCCTACTCTTTCAAACCGCAGTTATCCTTAACAAAAAGAATGCATTTCTGCTATCCCGATTCGCTAAATCGAAACCAAGCCTAACCGACAAAGCAACAATCGAGAATAACATCGCCGTATGGTGGCATACTAACCAAAACAGTTCCAGAGCTCTTGACGCGTTTCAAGCTGCGTTAGAAAAAGACCGCCACAACACCAACATTATTCTTAACAAAGCCATCATTTCCGACAAAAATGGCGAATACCAAGGTGCGCAAAAACTTTATGAAAAGTATCTTCGTCTGACCAAAGACAATCCAGAAAACCACTTGGCTGTAACCACTCGAATTGACGCCATAAAAAGACACCTAAACAACTAGATCCCCAAACACCTAAATATCTAAAGCATGATCAGTCAGGAACAAATTCAGCAAGTAAAAACTCAAAACGACATCGCCGACGTTATCGGTTCGTATGTTGAATTAAAACGCGCCGGAAGTTCCCTGAAAGGGCTTTGTCCGTTTCATAACGAAAAAAGTCCTTCATTTCATGTAAATACCCACAACCAGTTTTTCCACTGCTTCGGATGCGGCGAGTCCGGCAGTGTTCTGGACTTCATCATGAAAATCGAAGGTATGGAATTTATCCCTGCGCTTCGACTTCTTGCCGACAAAGCCGGAATCATGCTGATCGACAACTCGTCACCAGAACAGATAAAAAAAGCAAAAATCATCAAACAAGGCAAAGAACGCGTACTTGAACTGATGCACCAAGTGTCACTCTGGTATGCCTCACAACTTCACACCCGTGAAGCTGAAATTGCCCGAAACTATTTGAAGAACCGAAAAATTGATGATGAGACAGTTCGTCGTTTTGGCCTTGGCTATTCTCCCGATTCGTTCAACAAAACCGCACAATGGGCTTTTTCCAAAGGTTATAACTATCAGGATATGATCGATGCGGGACTTTACATTGTTCCCGAAGGGAAAGCCATAAATCAAGGTTACGATCGCTTTCGTGGCAGACTGATGTTTCCAATCTGGGATGAAACCGGTAAAGTCATCGCCTTCAGCGCACGAACTCTTAAAGACGAAAGTGCGAAATACATCAACAGTCCTGAAACTATCGTCTTTAACAAAAGTAAAGTGCTTTACGCATTTCCACAGGCGAAAAACGGCTTCAGAAGCCACAAATTTGCAATTTTATGCGAAGGTCAGCTCGATGTTATCGCCTGCCATCGCGCCGGGTTCAACAATGCTGTAGCTCCTCAAGGGACCGCATTCACCGAGGATCAGGCTCGACTTCTAAAACGTTTTGTTGATAAAGTTTCCGTTGCCTTTGATGCCGACAACGCGGGGAAAAAAGCGGCGGACAAAAGTTTTGAAGAACTGCTAAAAGCCGGAATCGAAATGTCCGTAATCTCCATGCCAGAAGGTGAAGATCCAGACGGTATTTTCGGAAAGCATGGGGCGCAGGCTTTAGCCGATGTGTTCGCAAAACGATATGACTACTTTGACTATAAAATTGCCTCATTCAATCTACAAAGTTTCCCAACGGCGGCCGACAAAACCAATGCGGCAGAAGCAATTATCGAAAAGGTTTCACTAATCCAAGACAGTATTGCCCGATCTTTTGTCATTCAAAAGCTGGCAGGTTTAGACATTCCCGAGCAGGCAATTCGACAATTCCTGAAGAATAGCAAGAAGAACAACCGTCAACCGGATCGTCCAAATCCTCAGAACAAAGGTCTGAACACGCTACATTTAACCAAAGAAGAGCGTGCACGAATCAGCCTTATCGACCTAGCAATTCACCACGGTTTCATAGCTCACAAGCTAACACACGAACTTCCTGAATCGGTTTTCACATCTGACGTCTACGGTGTGCTTCTTGGTGAAATCGTCGGTTTGACTTTTCAGGGCGAATGGAAACATATCGGCCGAACGCTTGTTGATCTTCACAAAAACGAGCTACCACCTCAGGTTCTTCAAGCCATCGCCAAATCTGAATTCGCACATTACGATGTAGAGGATGAAACCAAGCGAGAAGTTCTCGAAAAGCTTGCCGATGATTGTATTACGACATTGATAGTTTCAGATCTAGAGATGCAAGAAAAACGCATTTGGAATCTTTACAAGAATGAACAAGATGGTGATAAAAAACGACAGTTTTACTTACAAGCCACGGAAATAATGAATAAAAAGAAAAGTTATTTGAGAAACTTTTCACCTCAAAAATAAAGGAGTTCAACATGGTTGACAGTCCAAAATCATTAACAGTTCCAAAATTGACAACTGCGCCGACAATTGATGCAAACTGGGAAAAGTCGCCATGGCAGTCAATTGTCTCCAATGCCCTCTCCTACTACATGGGAGAAAAGCCAGAACATCTTCCAAATGTCGAATTTAAAATTGCTTATGATGAAGAAAATATTTTTGTAATCTTTAAAGCTAAAGATAAGAACGTACGCGCTGTCGCCAAAGAGTTTCACGGTGCAGTTTGGGAAGATTCCTGCGTAGAGTTCTTTTTCGCACCGGCATCAGACGCATCAGAAGGTTACTTCAACGTAGAAATCAACTGCGGCGGGACCATGCTTCTGAACTTTCAGAAAGAGCCACGCAAAAATATGATCTGTCTACCGACAGAGGTTTGTGAAAAAGTAGAGATTGCCGCAACGCATCCGAAAATTGTTGATCCAGAAATAAAAGAAGAACACGAATGGATTCTTGAATACCGCCTACCGCTTTCAGTTCTCGAAGGTTACAGACCGATTGTGAAACCTGAATCAGGTGTAATCTGGCGTGCAAACTTCTACAAATGTGCTGATATGACCTCAACTCCGCACTGGCTGACCTGGTCATTCATCAACAAACCGCAACCAGAATTTCACGTACCAGAAGCATTCGGCGTAATCGAATTCGCCTAAACTTTTAGCTATGATTTATGTTTCAAGCTGTGATCGTCGGGGTCACAGCTTTTTTGTTTACAATGTCTGTGAACTGTAATCAATTTTCACTTTTTCAAAACAAATTTTCCATATTTAAAAGAAAACACTAAATAATAAGTCATAAACACTATTTTATTTGTCATAATCAACACATTTCATGCCAGCGAGGCTTGGGTAATTTAAAGAGTAGGAATGTTCCCAACTAATATACAAAAAGGATGATTTATGAAAATTTGGCGAAAGTTGATGGTGGTAAGCGCAGTTTCGACGTCGTTGCTTGCAGAAAGTGCAAACCAGAAACTATTGAATAAAGGATTCTCACAAGAGTGGATTCGATCACTGACAGAAAAAGGCAGCGCACGTGTCTACAAAGGCGAAGAGCTGAAATATATCGGTATGCCTATTGGCGGCATTTATGCTGGTCAAATGTACATCTCCGGTGATGGACGTCTTTGGAATTGGGATATTTTTAACGAACGCGTAATGGATCCGGGTGGTCCCGGCGACAAATACTACCTCAACGCCATGAAACCGGAAGAGTTCATGACCGTAGCTTCAGGTTTTCTAATCGATTATGGCAAAAATGCAGTTCAGCTTAGCAATAAAGGTTTTAGCGATATTTCGTTCCGTGGCGAATATCCAATTGCCAATATCAATTTCAAAGATGATAAGCAGCCGCTTGATGTGACACTGGAAGCATTCTCACCTTTCAGCCCTACCGAAGATGATAACTCATCAATTCCAGCAACAATTTTCAACTATAAAGTGACCAATACCTCCAACGAAGATGTTACTTTTCGCGTCGGCGGCTGGCTTGAAAACGGTTCAAACCGCAAAGCTGTAAATGCAGGACTTTTAAAACATACCGCTAAACCAATTTTTTCCGGTTCAGGAATTTTGCTAAATGCGGAGTCAGTAAGGACCGAAATTCGAGAAAAATCTAATCGCCCTGACAAGGTATTGATGGATTTTGAGAACGGTTATGGAGATTGGAAAGCTGAAGGAGAGGCTTTTGGAGAATCGCCTTTTATCGCCAGCGAGTCAACAAGACAGAACATAGTCAATCATTCTGGTAAAAAACTTGCCAATAGCTATAACAGTCGTAAAAATTCAAAGCAAAATCCTGATGATTTAACTGGGACATTGACCAGTCCAGAAATAAAAATTGACCGAAGTTTTCTGACTTTCAAAGTGGCCGGAAGCAAACACGATATGCGTGGCGTTGGTGCAGGAGTTGCCGGTGTGGAGGTTCTCGTTGATGGTGATGTGATCAAACTTGCTCAGGGAAAACAGAGTAACAAGCTCAACAGTGTCATCGTCGACCTAAGCAAATATCAGGGCAAAAAGCTTCAAATTCGTGTAGTCGATTCACAAAAAGGAGGCTGGGCAATTGTTCTGGCGGATGACTTTATCCTTACTGACAGTCCAAAAGAGGAAGACAGCACTTATGCCGATACTGGATCAATGGCGCTGGCACTGCTTGGTAGCAAAGCCAGTTCTGTAAAATCGATTCCTGCAAACTGGACTGAAACTGGAGCAAAAATTCCAGACAACTCGGCTCTTCTACAGACAAAAGAGATTACACTTTCACCGGGTGAATTCACAGAAGTACGCTTCGCCGTATGCTGGTATTTCCCGAACGGACACGTTGGTTTTCACATCAACACTGCGGTCAGCCGCCGTCAGGATCAACGCAACTACTACGATAAATTCTACGATAGCGCCGCTGATGTGGCGAAAGACTTGGCAAAACGTCACAAAGAGTTAACAGACAAAACGCGTCTATGGCGTGATACATGGTACGACTCCAATCTGCCGACCTGGTTCCTTGACCGTACTTTTATAAACACCAGTACGCTGGCAAGTGCCGCTGTTCAACGCTTTCACGATACGAAGAATCCGGAAACTGACGGACGCGTCTACTTTTGGGAGGGTGTTTACCGCGGTGTCGGCACCTGCACTCACGTGTCTCACTACGAACAAGCTTTCGGCCGTATTTTTCCTGACAGTGCCCGCGCCCAGCGAACTATTACTGACTACAACATCGCCTGGAACAATAAATTAGGATTTACCCAGTACCGTGCCGAAAACAACTCAGGTGGTAACAACTACGGAATCGCTTACGCATTTGATGGTGCGACTGGAACAATTACTCGTACCTATCGTGAGCACACCACAGCACCAGATAACAGTTTTCTGAAAGCAAACTGGCCTCGAATCAAACGTGCAGCACAGTTTATGATTGATCAGGATGCAGGACGAGGATTCTTTACTAAATATGTGCCAAAAGAAGACCTTAACAGCAAGCCTGACGGAATTATCACAGGGCCTCAGTACAACACGCTTGATAAAACTTGGGATGGCGTACTGCCATGGATGAGCGGAATGTATCAGGCTGCAATGTTGGCAACTGCTGAAATGGCGACAGACATGGGGGATACAGAATTTGCTGCAGAGTGTAAACGTATTGCCGAACTTGGTAAGAAAAATTTGAAAGCAAAAGCCTATAATTCGAAGTTTGGCTACTACGTACAGCGCCCTGTTAATCAGGACAAATATGTGAACAGCAACGATGGTTGCCATATCGATCAAATGCTTGGCGATTACTGGGCAAATCAGGTTGGTCTAAAACTTCCATTCCCTGCCAAAGAAGGAAACTCGGCACTTGCCAAAACATTCGAACACAATTTCCACAAAGAAGTTGGTGTCTACCAGAAAGATGCTGGAATAAAAATCGTTCGCACATACGCTCTAAAAGATGAACCGGGTAGCGTAATGGTCAGCTTCCCTCATGGTGGTTCGGAAAATTCAGCGCCCAAAAATGAGAATAGACGCTGGGATAACCTAGTTCTTGGTTACTTCTCAGAATCATGGACTGGTCAGGAATATCCACTTGCCGCGGCAATGATTAATCGTGGACTTGTCACAGAAGGCCTTGCGGTTTGTAAAGGTGTAGATGACCGCTATGCCGAATCTCCGCTTCGCCGTAACCCATTTAACGAAATAGAGTATGGAAACCACTACACACGTGCCATGTCCGGTTACGCACCATTTGTTTCTATCAGCGGTTTCAAATATCACGGTCCAAGAAAAATGATCGGTTTTGCGCCAAAAATGAATGCTGACAACTTTAAATCTGCATTTATAGCCGGTCAAAGCTGGGGCAGCTTTTCACAAGAAATTACAGACGATGAGCTATCGGCTAAAATTTCGGTAAAACATGGCGACTTAGTCGTAAAAACTATCGAATTGAACGCGCCTTTCAAAGTGGATAATGTGAATGTATCCACAGGTTGGTTTTTTGGTGGAAAATCAGCTCATTTTACTCAAGATAGTGACAAAGTGGTGATTACTCTGAAGAAAACTGTAGAACTTGAAAAAGGTGATACTGTGACGATTTCTTTAGAGAAATAGATAGTTTGAAGTATGGACGGAGCGTCACTCCGTCCGTACGCATTTCTATCTCATTTCCAGCTGATATTTTTTACGGTAGGCGTCAGGACTCATCCCCTCTTTTTTCTGAAACGCGCGGTAAAAATTACGAACTGTATGGAATCCCGAATCTTTGGCAATCATCTCCACCGGCCAATGTTTATTCAACAGTAAATTGCGGGCATGATTCAGGCGCATTCTTGTCACTTCTTTTAGTGGGGAGACACTAAGTTTTGTCTTAAAAAGATACTGAAGCCCACTTACTGACAAAGCGCCGGCCTTTGCAATATCTTCAATTGAAATTTCCCTTTGAAAGTTGCTGTGAATAAATTCGAGCGCGTCGAGCACTTTTGGGTTGTCAATTGCCAGAGTATTTGTGCTGGCTCGTGTCACCACTTTTGCACATTTAATATGCGTAACTGGCGGAACTTCCTCACCTGCCATCAATTTGTCTAGAATCTTTGCCGCCTCATACCCCATCTGCTCAAGCCCACAGTCAATACTGGAAAGTGGAACCACAGTCGATTCACAAACCAATTCATCATTATGAACGCCCAAAACAGCAATTTCATGAGGCACTTTAAAACCAGCCATTTTCGCGGCCAAAATCAGTTCAGCTCCGATATCATCCGTCGGCGTCAAGAACGCAATCGGCTTCGGAAGTTTGCTCAACTCTTTTGCCAACAACTCAAACCTATTGCTCAAAGTGGTATCTCCGAGAGGAGAAACGGAATAACAACTCTTATTCATTCTTTCCAGAATTGCTCTAAATTCAGCAGTTCGCGAGTGTGCATCTTTCCCTGCATCATAAGTGGCAAAATGACTAAAACCTTTTTGCGAGAAGTAGTCATAAGCCACTTGGGCGATGTAATCGGATGGATCAAAAACACAGGGTGATCCGGGCTTCACCGGAACTGGAGAAATCGTAACCGTCGGAAGATTTGGATGTTCTTTCATAAAACGTCTGAATTCATCATAGATAGAACGTTGTCCGAAGGTCTGAGTCAACATGCCGTCACCGAACCAATTATCAGGATAACTTCGAAAACGACTCCATGCTGAATGCAGGTGCCATCCCTGCTCTGCAGCATAATGGCTTGCACCAAGGTGAATTCTGTGATGATACCAAGGAAGCGCAAACATTATATTTTTGAAGTTCAAGTTACTCATAAATTTCCTCACCTTCTACAAACTGCATTTTTTGTCATAAACTAAGAAAAAATAGACATAAAAAACCATTTGCCAAATCTCAAATAGCTGGAAACATTAAAAATGTTGTTACCTAAACCTAAAAGGAGTAGAAAATGATTAAGGAAATTGTAGGAACCTGTATGCTCACCGCCACCATACAAGCTCAATCGCTTCACCCGACTCACAAAGTCAATCCGAATAAAACGCTAAGCAATGAGTGGAAGCAAAAGCTTTATAACGACACTGAACAAAAAGTGTATAAAGGTGAAGAACTTTACACAATCGGAATGCCGGTTGGAGGCATCTGTGCCGGGCAACTTTATGTTCGTGGCGATGGTACCTTGGCAAACTGGTGGATTGCTAACAACGCCCATAACACAGGTTACGGTATCGCGCACTTGTTAAATTTTGATACAAAAATGGGACCATGGAAAGTTTGCTATCAGAAATTCAAACCTATGTCGTATATTGAGCAGGGTGTTGATTTGATTGTTGAACAAGGTGGTAAAAAGATAAAAAAAGAGCTTTCAGAAAAGGACTTCAAAAATATCGAATTTATCGGAGAATACCCTGTTGCAGAGGTGAAGTATAAAGATGCCAAAATGCCAGTTAAAATTGATGCTGAGTTCTTTTCACCATTTATTCCGTTGAACGCGCGCGATTCTGCCAACCCAATGACGGTGATGCGTTATAAAGTGAAAAACAGTTCTAATAAAGATGCAAAAGTGACCCTTCGTTCTCGTTTGCAGAATCCAGTATTTCTAGAACTGCGCGACGAAGTTTCAGCACAGAGTCGTAATAAAATTGTTAAAAATGGTGATAACACCTCACTTTTCTGTGATGTGATTGAAAAAAAGGTTCCACGTAAAAAGCCAGTTGTTTTTGACTCTTTTGATAATTTTGATAACTGGACAGTAAAAGGTGAGGCATTTGGAACACCTTCTAGTGGTCAAATCGGGCGTCAAAGTTCGATATCTGGAAATGATGAGAGTTTCGTTAACAGCTTCCACGGGGAAGATAAAACTGTTGGAGAAATGAGTTCGAAGCCATTTAAAATCAAAAAAGATTATATTCACTTTCTAGTGGGTGGCGGAGCACACAAAAATACTGCACTTCAACTGATTGTTGACGACAAAGTTGTGAGAACAGCAAGCGGTAAAAACCGTGAACAACTTGAGCCAAACGACTGGAAAGTCTCTGAGTTAAAAGGAAAAACTGCTCAATTTAGAATTGTTGACAACAACTCGGGTGGCTGGGGACATATTCTCGTTGATGAGATTAAATTTGCTGACTATCCTGTGATGAAACCATTCGATAAAAATCACTCGTATTACGGAAATGTCGCAATGACAGTTCTTGATGGAGGAAAAGGTTACGTCGGTCAAAATGGCGGTGTTGCAAAGCTTGGCGATAAATTGACAGGTTTCGTCGAGAAAACAGTAAAAGTTGCTGCAGGAAAAACCAAAGAAGTTACATTTGTTCTAAGTTGGTACTTCCCAAATCGAAAGACAGATCCCGGTCGTGGAACTTGGGATTGGTCGGCGATAATTCCTGTAGAAGGTGAAGAAGTTGGCCAGATGTACGACAACTGGTACGACAGCTCACTTGACGTGGTAAATTACTTCGACAAAAATCAAGAAAGGTTAATCAACGACACATTCAAATTCCATGAATCTTACTACCGTGATTCGAATCTGCCTTACTGGTTGAACCAGCGTATCATGATGACTGCTTCAATTCTTGCGTCTGAAACTTGTCAGTGGTGGAAAAATGGCCGCTTTTGGGCATTTGAAGGTGTAGGTTCATGTCACGGTACTTGTACTCACGTTTGGAATTATGAACACATGATGGCACGACTTTTTCCTGAATTGGAACGAAAACTTCGTGAAGAGCAGGATTTCGGTGTTGCCTTCAATGCAAATGGTGCCGTAAATACCCGTGGAGTAAATGGGGGTTGCCACTTTGATGGTCATTGCGGTGCCATTCTCAAAGCTTACCGCGAACACCTAATGTCGAAAGACGTTGCATTCTTGAAAAGAAACTGGTCGAAAATCAAAAAAGCGATGCTTTTCATGATTGGTCAAGACGGCAATGATAACGGTTTGATTGAAGGAAATCAGCCAAACACCTATGACATCTCATTTTTCGGTGCAAACACTTACGTTGGTTCACTTTACCTTGCGGCACTAAAAGCATCTGGAGAGATGGCAACTCTGATGGGTGACAGTGAGTTTTCAACACGCTGTGCAAAAATCGCTAAAAACGGTTCTAAAAATTCAGTAGAGAAACTTTGGAACGGCTCTTACTTCATTCAGGATGTAGATCGTAAAAAACACTCCCATTGGCAGTATGCAAAAGGTTGTCTGGCAGATCAGCTATTCGGACAGACTTGGGCTCACCAACTAAATCTTGGTCACATCTACCCAGTTGATAAAGTAGAAAAAACTCTTGATTCAATCTTTAAATACAACTTTACATTCGATGTCGCCGAGCAGAACAAAACACATCATCCGGAACGAACTTATGCAGACTATGGTGAAGCGGGACTTTTCATCTGTACTTGGCCTTTCACAGAGCATCATGGCGAAATTGGAGTTCGCTATCGTAACGAGGTTTGGACTGGAATTGAATACCAAGTGGCTTCAAATATGATTAACGAAGGCAAGATTGATGAAGGAATGACACTACTGCGGGCAATTCACGACCGGTATGATGGAACCACAAACAATCCGTGGAATGAGATTGAATGTGGGGATCATTATGCACGTGCTATGGCATCTTACGGTGCATTGATTGCGCTTCAAGGTTATCACTACGACGGTCCAAGGGGTTATCTAAAATTTGCTCCAAAGCTACAAAAAGAAAATCTTAAAACATTCTTCACATCAGCAGAAGGCTGGAGTAACTATTCACAAAAGATTGGTAATGATAAGATGGTTGCAGAACTGTCTCCAAAATATGGAAAACTTTCACTGAAAACCATCGAGCTGTCAGCACCGTTCAAAGTTAGCAAAGCGTCGGTTAAGAATGGTAAATTAGCAAAATTCACTCAAAATGGGGGAAAAATTGTAGTGACTTTAGCAGAGAAGTTGAACCTGAAAAAAGGCGATTCGCTTACAATTCTCTTAAAGAAGTAATTTTTTACTAAACGTGTTTAAGGTGTTTGCTCTTTTGGCAAACACCTTTTTTTAGTAAAAAAAACAACTGTATAAAAAGTCATAAACACTGCGTTTTTTAGCATATGCAGTCACTTATCAAATAGAATCTCAAAGTTAATTTAAAAGACGAGCTGTCACCCATTTAAGTGAGCAAAAAGTTTAATATGGAAATTAGCAAAACATCTTGGTAGAAGGTGTTGCCCAAAATAGCTTAACTTTTTAACTCAAACCTAAGTACGTCACTGATTTCGGTGTATAACGGACTCATTCACATAAAAGTTTTTTAATACAGCAAAGGAAAGATTCTTTCTTAAAGTTTTCCAAACTGCTGTCACGATTTAGTCGCAGCTGAATATTATTTACTGAATGCAGTTTTTTTTTTATATAGTTATTAACCTTACTGGAGAAATGAAATGAAAATAAAGAAAACGTTGGCGGCACTCTTTTGTGCCACAGGATTAATTGGGTCTGTTAATGCGGCCGATGTCGCACTAACGGTTGGCGATGTGATTGCTATTGATGTCAGCGCTGCCAGCGGAACTGCGACTGGGTTCAATAATTTGTCAGGACCTGATAACCTTACAATTGGTGCAGGCAGTGTTATCAAATACAATGCAACAACTGACACAGCAAGTGGTGTAAGCGTAGCACTTACTAGCTATCATGGCAACGGTTCAGGTAACTTTGATAATGGAGACTGGTTGGGCGCAGGTGGTACACCGGCTGGCAGTGTAACAGATCCATATCTTACTGCTGAAGCTCAGGATCAGGTTTTCAGTTCAGGTGATGTAACAGTTACTTTTTCCGGACTAGATCCAAATGCGGTGTTCAATGTTAGAGTTTATGCAACAGCTAATAAAGATCACAATGTCACAGATACGTTTATAGTAACTGGAGCTAGTTCTACGTCGCAAGCTGAGACAAGAGGAAATCGTTTTGTAGCGAATGACCTTGCCACTGCTAAAGGTGTATTTACAAATGTAGCTCCGAGCGCATCAGGAACTATTGAAGTGAAAAATGATTCAACGGGCTGGAGTATCATGAATGCAGTTGTTCTTGAAGTGGCGACCCCGCCTACAGTATATGACTTCTCTACAGAGCCTGCAACTCCGAGTGCTACAGACTGGTTCCTGCTTCCAGATGAGGATGATGGAATTGACGGCTCTAACCTTCAACGCGTAACGCTTACAAGTTGGGGGATATTTGGAGCTTGGACTCTACCTGCTGCATCAACGGCTCGTACAGATGCAAGTGGAGCTTATGTAGATGATAATGATGGTCTTGGAATTATTGAGTCTCCTGTGTTTACTATCGCAACAGAAGGTAATGGTGTAGTTTCTTTCAAACATTCTGGTGGTAATGCTGATTGTAAGTTTGCGGCTTACCTTCTTTCTAACGATAGCGAAATTGCTGTGGCTCCAAATAAACAAAATACAAATAACACTGAAGCAACATTCGATCTTAGCAGACATAAAGGCCAGAAAGTTTACTTCCGTCTAGTAGATGAATCGACTGATCACTGGGGATTCAAACAGATTGATGACTTCAGCATTGAGGGAACTGTTGACGAAGCGGCAACTACTACACGCCGTAACACAATTACGCCTGCGATTGGACTTGAAGTATCTCTTACTGGTACAGAACTTGTCTGGACTGTTGAAGAAGAAGTGGATGTGAAAGAGTATCGCGTTGTTAATGCTGAAACTAAAGCAGTTCTTGAGGTTGTTGTTGCAGTAGGTGCAGATTTCTATTCAATTAAAGTTCCAGAAGGCGTTGAAGTTGAACTAGTAGTCGTAGATAAATCCGGTTTCTCAAAATCATACGCACCGGAGGATGGCAACGTTAAAATCGAAATCTATGATCTCACTGAAGGTTGGAATTTGATAGCGATTACATCAGACGATGCAGATCTTGAAACACTTAAAGATGAAACTGTCGGCGTACTTTGGGGTTGGAATGGTTCAGGTTACGAAGTAATCGAAACTGCAAAAGCTACAGATGCGGTATGGGTTTACTCTCCAATCGCTAAACAGGTTTACGTTTCTGGAACTAAGTCTGATGCTGGAATCACATTGACTGCTGGTTGGAACATGGTTGGTCCAGTTACCGAAACTGAAGTTCCGGCTAAAGCTGATACAGTTTTCGGCTGGGGTAATGAAATCTATGACACAATTGCTAACGAACAAGCAGTTCTTATCGGCGGAAAAGGTTACTGGATTTTCTCTCTATAATCGTCCTATGTGCTACGTAATACGTACTACGTAGCACTTAGAACGAAATAAAAATTTATTCTCCCTAGATGGGGTCAATTATCCCATCGTTGTTGGACTCCTTCGGGTTTCACTCCCGAAGGAGTTTTTTGTTATTTTTATATTAACAACTTTTGTATATTAATTTTGAGTAAATGTAAACAAGGATAGTTGTCGTTTATCTTTCTCTTATAAGATTTAGGTATCAACTTCTAAAACTGCGTAATATGTCATACCTTCTGCTTTTTTTTGCATGTTGACTTTATTTAATAGGGCGGTAAGTTCGTTAATTTAGAAAACATTGCCCCTACTAAACAATTAAAAGAGGATATTTGGCATGAAAAATTGGCAAAAATTGATGTTGGCGACAGCTGTTTCATCAACACTGTTTGCGGACAATGCGGACAAAAAACTTTTAGATAAAGGTTTCTCACAGGAGTGGATCAACACCCTTACTGCTAGAGGCGAAAAAGAAGTTTTCACTGGTGATCAGCTGAAATATATTGGTATGCCAATTGGCGGACTTTTCTGTGGACAGGTTTACCTTGGCGGCGACGGTGACCTTTGGTACTGGGACATTCAGAACAAACGTTTCTACGGTCCGGGTATTGGTGGTGACAGATTCTACATCAATCCAATGACTCAAGATCAGTTTGATCGCATCGACCAGGGATTCTCTATTGATGTAAAAGGCGCCGGCGAAAAGAACCTTAGCCGCAAAAGCGACTGGAACATCACTTTCAACGGACAGTACCCAATCGGAACTGTTAACTATAAAAACGACAACTACCCTGTTGAAGTTGAACTGAAAGCCTACTCTCCATTTTCTCCAACAGAAACTGATGATTCCTCAATCCCGGCAACGGTTCTTGAGTATACAATCAAGAATACCTCTGACAAAGCTCAGACTGTTAACCTAAAAGGTTGGTTGCAGAATGTATCAGCTTACTTTAAAGGTAACGCAGGTATGGGTAGCCACCGCAACCAGATTGTTACAGCGGATGGTATTACTCAGCTAATCTGTGACAATAAAGCACGTGAAGTTGTGAAAACGTCTAAAAAAGATATCGTTTTTGAAGATTTCGAAGGTGGAACTTATAAAAACTGGACATCTGAAGGTAAAGCATTCGGTGATGATCCATTCACACGTACAGACTTCGCTTCTCACCACAAGGTTACAGGCCACCACGGTACAGTTTTGGTTAACTCACACAACACCCGTGTAGCACCTGCTAATAAAGAAGCAGATGCGCTGACTGGAACTTTGACTAGTAAGAAGTTCAAAATCGACCGTAACTACATCTCATTTGTGATTAGTGGCGGTGCTCACAAAGGAAAGACTGAGTTTCAGCTTCTAATTGATGGTAAAGTAGTTGAGGCCGTTCAGGGTAACAACAGTAACCAAATGGTTGACAGAAGTTTCGCCGTTGAAAAATATCTGGGAAAAACTGCTCAACTTCGCGCAGTTGATAAGCACAGTGGCGGATGGGGTCATATCGGTATTGACCAGATCGTGTTCACTGACAATCCAAAAGGTACTCAAAGCCTGAAAGAACTTCACGACTACGGTAACATGACTTTGACTGTTCTTAGTGATAAAAATGTAACCGCTGATGTTAATATCGATGGAGATGCGTCTGAAGTTCGCATCGGTGACAAACTTGTCGGTTCTCTTGCAAAAGAGCTAAAAATTGGTGCCGGTGATGAAGAGACTGTTAAATTTGTAGTTTCATGGTACTACCCTAACATCGGTACAGGTGAAGCTGCTATGAAAGCCCTAAAAGGCATGGACGATCAGACTCACTACTACACTAAGTTCTTCAAAAGCTCAGCTGACGCGGCTCAATACGTTGCCAAGAACTACGACTGTCTTTCTACTATGACTAAAGAGTGGGTTGACACTTGGTATGACTCGTCTCTACCAAACTGGTTCCTTGACCGTACTTTCCTGAACACTTCTACTCTTGCAACAACTGTGTGGCACCGCTTCCACAATCCAAAAGATGCACAGCTTGACGGCCGCCCATACTGCTGGGAAGGTGCATACCTTGGCGACGGTTCATGTACTCACGTACTTCACTACGAACAGGCAATGGGACGTATCTTCCCAGATGTAACTCGTGATATGCGTGAAAAAGTTGACTACGGTATCGCTTTTGACGAAAAAATTGGTTACATCAAATACCGTGCTGAGTTTGGTTACGGTCACCACTACGGTTTTGACTACGCGGTTGACGGACACGCTGGAACAATCCTACGTATGTACCGTGAATACACTATGCACAGCGACAAAGAGTTCCTAACTAGAAACTGGGCGCGAGTTAAGAAAAGTATTCAGTGCATGATCGATCAGGATACACGTGAAACTGGCAAAGCTGATGGTATCATCGAAGAGCGCCAGTACAACACACTTGACCGTGTTTGGCACGGAAAAGTTCCATGGATCAGTGGTCTATACAACTCAGTTCTACTTGCTGGTATTGAAATGGCGAATGACATGAATGAGCCTGAGCTTGCTAAAAAGTATGCTGACATCGCTGCAAAAGGTAAGCTTTCTCTAAGCAAACTGTACGACGGAGAATACTTTATTCAGCACGTTGATCCAGCTCACCAGAAAACTCCAAACTCAAATATCGGTTGTCACATTGACCAGCTTCTTGGTGAGTACTGGGCTGAACAGAACAACCTGCCAAGTGTTTTCGAAGAAGACAAAGCTCAAAGCGCGCTTGAGTCTATCTTCAAATACAGCTTCCTAAAAGATATCGGTAGCTGGCAGAAAAATGCAAAAGTGAAACCACGCCGTTTCTTCTCTCTTCCAGGAGAAGCAGGTGTAACTATGTGTTCATTCCCTAAAGGATCTTCACAGACTGGTACTGCAAAAGAGGGTGTAATCGGTGGTTACTTCTCAGAAGCATGGACAGGTCAGGAGCACGCATTAGCGGCACTTATGATCGACCGCGGTATGATTAAAGAAGGTCTTGCAATTATTAAAGCGGTTCACGATCGTTATGGTGCTGAAAAACGTAACCCATACAACGAGGTTGAGTACGGTAATCACTATACTCGTGCGATGTCAGGTTATGCACCATTTATTTCTGCAACTGGTTTCAAATATCACGCTCCAAAGAAAATGATTGGTTTCGAGCCAAAAATGAATGCAGACAACTTCAAATCTGCCTTCATCACTGGTGAAGCGTGGGGTAGTTACGCGCAGAAAATCAAAAGCGATAAGATGAAAGTTCAGCTGACAGCTAAATTCGGTAAACTTTCAGTAAAAACTATGGAACTATCTACTCCGTTCAAAGTGTCAGATATAGACGTTTCTAACGGTGGTTTCTTCGGTGGAAAGTCTGCAAAATTTACTCAAAAAGGTGACAAAGTTGTGATTACTCTGAAGAAAACTGTAGAACTTGAAAAAGACGATTCTTTGACGATTTCTTTGGAGAAGTAATTTATTAATACGGCATTCAAATAGGTTACTAATTTGAATGCCGTATTAATATCATCAAAGAAGAGAAAAATATTACCTCTATTACACAGCTGTACAAAATGGGTTAGAAAGAGCACCATATAGAGCTTAAGTGAAACTGCGATTGTTAGCGGAACGGCTCTGCAACTGCTTATAAAAGGGGGATTGCCATGAAAGGTTAGCCTAGCAATCCGTTTTTGATTCGTGATGAGATGAAGGTTGAAAGGAAGAAATAAATCTTAAGACGTTTCGGCTATCACTTCGAATGCTCCAGAGGAGACTCATGCAATACTGTTTACGAAATTATTACAGAGAGATAGAAAACTCTTGAACAAGGAAAAGATTGCAGGATTATCTCTCTATAGGTTGCCGGGTAACAAGTTTCAGGTTTGCAGGTTTTTACTTGCAACCTGTAACTTCTAAGCTGAAAACTTCTGTTTAATTTAGGTCGTCCTGCTTAATGCGGGACGACTTTTTTGTTCCAGTTTAATGTTAAACATTCTTTCGACAGACAACCAACCTTCAACCTTTTGGTTGTATAAGACGTAAAATCGATTACTTTGAGTCCATTGAACGAATTTGACTGTCCTATGAATTGCCATCGCATACCGGCCAACGAAATCCATAACCAGAAACCAGACCAAAGATTTTCTCAAAATGAAAATATTATTACTTCTTATGATTCCATGCTTTTGTGGGTGCGCCTACCTAAAGGATCGTATCCGTGATGCATGTGATATGTTCACGCTTTCAGTTGAAGCGACTGGTGTTAATGCATCTATTCAAACTGGACCAGCCGTGATTGGAGCCGGTGTTGCAGGCGGTAAGGGATTTGGCTTGCGATCTGGAGGTGTAGGAACATACGATTTTGCAGAACTCAACGTTGCAATATTTGGAGGAAAAGCGCTAATTCTCTCCGAAAAGGATAGGTACAGAGGCAAAGGTTATGACTGCTTCTACCGGTGGTTTCCATGGGAAGATGATGAAGATGAGTTCGATATTGAAATGAATAAAGGCAAATGGTTCAACTCTTGGCAATTTGAATGCACCGCCAATGTAGGCGTTGGTGCACGTGCTGATTTCAATTTCGCCGAGGTGCTCGATTTTGTCCTCGGTTGGACAACTCTGGACATTTGTGATGATGATGTCAGTGAAAAGATACAGAAATTAGAGGAGTTCATCGAAAAAACGCAATCAGATGATGAACAGAATGTATCCGACAGTTTGTAGCCAATATCATCCAAACTTATAAAAAAAAGGTCGTATCCGGGTTGGATACGACCTTTTTTATAAACTATTTAAGCGAGATTAGAACGCGTCGATTAGCGCGTTGAATGTCGCACTCGGACGCATTGCTGCTGACGCTTTTGCAGAACTAGGCTGGTAGTATCCGCCAAGATCCACTGCAACGCCTTGAGCTGAGTTCAGCTCTTCGACAATCTTAGTTTCGTTTTCTGTAATTGCTTTCGCCAATGGTGCAAACTTCGCCGCAAGTTCAGAACTTTCAGTCTGTTCTGCAAGTGCCTGAGCCCAGTAAAGCGCCAGATAGAAGTGGCTTCCACGGTTATCTAGCTGACCAACTTTACGAAGTGGTGATTTACCATTTTCAAGAAGCTGACCTGTCGCTTTGTCAAGCGTATCAGCCAACACCTGAGCAGCTTTATTGTCGGATGCTACAGCAAGTGATTCGAAAGATGCCGACAGTGCAAGGAATTCTCCAAGAGAGTCCCAACGCAGGTGATTTTCCTGAACAAACTGCTGAACGTGTTTTGGAGCAGATCCACCAGCACCAGTTTCAAATAGACCACCGCCATTAATCAATGGAACAATTGAAAGCATTTTCGCACTTGTTCCCACTTCAAGAATTGGGAAAAGGTCTGTCAGGTAATCACGAAGTACGTTACCGGTTACAGAAATTGTATCCTGTCCCACTTTCATACGTTCAAGAGAGAACTGTGTCGCTTCAACTGGAGCCATGATTTTAATTTCAAGACCAGTTGTATCGTGTTCTGGAAGGTATGCATCGACCTTTTTAATCAACTGTGCATCGTGTCCACGGTTTGAATCCAACCAGAAGATTGCAGGATTGCCGGTTGCTTTAGCACGACGAACTGCAAGTTTTACCCAATCACGAACCGCAATGTCTTTCAGCTGACACATACGGAAAATGTCGCCTTCTTCCACATTCTGCTCGATAAGAACTGAATCATCGCATTTCACGACACGAATTACACCATTTGCAGGCGCTTGGAATGTTTTGTCATGCGAACCATATTCCTGAGCTTTCTGAGCCATCAGACCTACATTTGGAATACTTCCCATTGTTGCAGGGTCAAACGCGCCGTTCTCCTTACAAAAATCGATAGTTGTCTGATAAACACCGGCGTAGGAGCGATCAGGAATTACACATTTCGCATCGTAAGCTCCGCCATCTGGTCCCCACATTTTACCGCCGATACGAATCGCAGCAGGCATTGACGCATCGATAATAATATCACTTGGAACGTGTAGATTAGTGATACCTTTATCAGAATTCACCTGAGCTAGATCAGGTTGAGCTTCGTAGCAGGCTTTGATATCCGCATCAATTTCTGCCTGTTTTTCAGCCGGAAGTGTCGCGATTTTACTGTAAAGTTCACCAAGTCCGTTATTTGGATTAATTCCCAGCTCTGCGAAAGTCGCCGCGTGCTTTTCGAACACATCTTTGAAGAACACAGAAACAACGTGACCGAAGATGATCGGGTCAGAAACTTTCATCATTGTCGCTTTCAGGTGAACCGAGAACAGAATCCCCTGCTTTTTTGCATCCGCAATAGCTTCGCCAAGGAAAGTGCGAAGTGCGTTTTTATTCATTACAGATGCATCAATAATTTCGCCTTCCTGAAGCGGTGCCGCTGTTTTTAGAACAGTTACAGTTCCTGCCGCATCCACATGTTCGATAGAGTATTCGCAAGAAGAATCAATTGTCACCGATTTTTCAGATTCATAGAAATCGCCACCTGACATGCTTGCCACGTGAGTTTTAGAATCTTTAACCCACTCGCCCATAGAGTGCGGATTGTTTTTCGCGTACTGCTTTACCGCACCCGGCACGCGACGATCTGAGTTACCTTCACG
>DDLT01000246.1 GCA_002340265.1 Lentisphaeria bacterium UBA2565
GGATTACAAAACCTCTAGTTGAGGTGGAGATATGTAACTGAAAACAGGGTGAAACAGTCTGGGGACATTTTACCTTGTTTATATATGTTTAAGTTAATTTACATTGCCATGTTCAAATTTGACAAATATTTAAAACAATAAAGGTATTAATTGACGTGACAGCAGGAATCAGCAAAAAGAACATGACTGATTACCTTGTAAAAGACCCTTCGCTCGGTATACAAACTGCCATGGAGTAGCGGCATTATGCGTATGTCTTGGCATCTTTGAGGCTGATAAATGTTGTGCCACTATAAATTTTGAACAACTTGGAAATCGTGACTATTCACACGAAGAGTTTCGTTCCGGAACCAGCTGAGGGCTCATGGGTCAAATAACTCTCTGCCTTTGGAAAACTGTTCGAGCGTTTAACTCACGATATAAAGGATTTCGTAGCGCACAAGAAAAAAATGGCCATAGAAACTGACAGTGACTTGCAACACTGATAATTTGCCAGTATTCAGCACAAATGAAATCAATAGTTACGGCCAAGATGCGGTTCGTTCGCCAGATTAATTTGTAAACTGAAGCGCCCTTATTAGCGGAAGTTAAAGGCATTTGTAGTGACGGTTATGCTAAACTGCTCTTACATTTGTCGATTTTTCGTCATTAACGTTTTATGTTTCTAGCCTTCTTTTTTACATTTAGCAGGGCACTGACCGTGGTTTAAATCTGCCCTTAAGAGACATAAGTTACATATATCTTCACAGACCCATGGAAAGTTCAAAAAGAAAATCCAAGGGGTAAATAACGCGTTACATGTATGACTGAAATCTAACAAGCTGGAATAAATAAAGAGATAAATACTTTCTAGGCAAGATGTAACACCAATATCTTTTCTTGAAACTCGCTCATAATATTTCTACTGAAAAAGCGCTGTCACAATTCTTGCACTGCATGTGCTTGTTGTCCAGTTCACGCAGTCGACACAACGACGCGAGCTGAAGAAAAAGAAAAAGTTCTGTTCTCGTACTTTTGCTTAACATTCTTGTTTGTCGTCATGAGGTTCCCCAGTCCAGAACATGGGGTACAGGTCTTGTGCTTTTTAAAATATTCCGCTTGAAGCGTAACCAGCCAGTCTTATGTATTTCATCTGACAATAATTTACCATACGAGGGATAACTAATTTCAGTTTTTATACACTCAATACTACACTCACCTTTAAATTGTGTAACGTTGCTGTTACAGCTTGTAGTTGCTAGATTACACTTATGGCGAGCGATATTGTCTTTATAAATCAGTGAATTTCCTTTTTATTGGACAGTGTGTTTGCATCAGTTGACGTCATGTTAACCCCCTTAATTGTCTTTGACGTGAGCACGAGGTTATCTTTGAAACCACAATCGAACAAATCTCGCGTTTGTCTGAGAAAAGCAATTTTAGAACTTGATATTGTGCACTGTGTTAACATTCAAAAGCTACCTCAATTTTATCCCGCTGACCTGTACCAAACGATCACATAAACATTACAATGACTTCCGCTATTTTGATAGTACGTCACCAAAAGTAGAGGAAAAAAAAAACAATTTCACAAAGATCACCACATATGACAGCACTTTTATTTCTTAAGGCTTCTAAGCAACAGAGGTTACCACAGCAAAGACTGTGGCATCCTTTCCCAAAAGAAAGCTGGATTTTTCCAATTTTAATATGAAACCCTGCCTCCATTTTTTCAGTTTGTTGTTAGACATGCAATTTTGCGTGGTTTCACAACCTGGAAACATAAATCTTTTTGTTATGAAATGTGTAGCAGTTAATTGTGCGAATCCCACAAAACCCTTTCATGGCTTTCTCAAAAACTGCGTTACAGGTTTTTGCAAAATTTTGTTTCCCGTTTGCACCCATTAAAATTTATTATTACCCTCTATATTTTGGAGTTGGTTATTCAGTTATGTTGTTTCCAAACTTAAATATATATGTTTGTGTTTTATTTCTTTGGAGACTGCAAAATAAAAAGAAATTTATCTCTCCTCCATGAAATCAAAGCTGAGAATGGTTAATCCAAAAATGATAAGTGTTGTTTGAATTTAGTTAGTAATGTAGCTAACAAAAGTCCATAACATAATCTCCTTTACTTAGACCTATTGCTGCATTTATTGATTTCGTTATACACGAACAGAGTTTTGTTCTTGAATTGATCTACTTTCACCACGAAGTTGAACAGCGAAAGCCGAAGGCAGAATGTTTTTCTCTAAGGGTGTACCATCCTCAGTTAACGCCTTTCGCGTGCAATGGTTTCTCATAATCGCAAATTAAGTTTAAGCAATTGTTTTTATCATTTAGATGCGCAACCCGTGAGCTTTTCTCCTTTATTTCTTCAACCTGCTACAGGAGTCTGGGAATGGAAAATGGAAAGATTCCAGCCAGAGCTATCACTGCCTCGACTTATTATAGTCCCAGTTACAACTCGTCCACTGCATGGTCTGTCGCTGACCAACCTGGTCCACACTCCTGGCTCCAAGTTGATCTTGGTGGAATTATGGCGGTCAAAATGCTGGCCACTCAGGGAAGGCGGCTTTCCAACCAGTGGGTGACAACTTACAGCATTTCATCCAGTGTAGACGAGATTGAATGGGTTGAGTTTATGGAGAACAGTGTTGTGAAAGTAAGTCAAGAGTATCCTGATAATGAGCCTTGTGAATATTGGATATTTTTTAACTCAATAAGAAATAACATACAAACT
>DDLT01000277.1 GCA_002340265.1 Lentisphaeria bacterium UBA2565
CAAAACTTGGGACATTACCTATATTTAAATAAGTTCTAACATAATAAGAATTCATTTGAGGTCGCATAGCGGCGAGTAATGTGGCGAAGCCAGCCTCTACTGAATTGACAATTTCTTCTCCCTGATAGCCAGAGTGTATCAAGTTCGATATACTCTGGCTATTTTGTTTTTAAAGCCTGCACACAGTTTCGTACACTACGGAATTTGTGTAATTAATGAGATAAATTTTGTAGGGGTGCCCCTTGTGGGTACCCAAATCGATATATTACGGGCAGCCACAAGGGCGGCTCCTACGGTTTTGGGAACACTTTTCAACCTGTAACTTTTCATTTAAAATGAGCAGAAAATCGGATCGAAAACAGTAGGTATTTCGGGAAAAAGCAGTTTTTGTCAATTTTAGTATTGGCAAACCAATAAATCCGATTAAATTCGGTAGCTCAATGGGGCGCGATGGCCGAGCGGTTAGGCAGTGGTCTGCAAAACCATGTACTCCGGTTCAAATCCGGATCGTGCCTCCATTCTTTTCTAAATTTATCCAATGTGTGGAACTTCACTTTGCATTATACCATGTATCCTCAAAAGGGCACATAATAATACAAGATGAAAACCACGCGTGGTTGGGGCGCGATGGCCGAGCGGTTAGGCAGTGGTCTGCAAAACCATGTACTCCGGTTCAAATCCGGATCGTGCCTCCATTTTTCTCTTTACTTCTCCACATTTCCTGTTATTGATAAGCTCACTCAAAACGTCTAGCTCATACAGGTTCTCGATTGGATATTTTTTCCCTCAACAATTCAAATGAAAATAAAGCGTCATTTACCGACTCGACGATTCGTGCCGAAGTAAAACGCATTGTCTTTGCCAGCGATGACGGCGCATACTGTGTCATCCGCCTTAACCTTAACGATCGGGAAGTTACCGCGGTCGGCCCTTTGGCGGCTGTCTCTCCAGGACAGGAAATCTCTGCAACCGGAACCTGGGAAAGCCATAAAGAACACGGTCGACAGTTTCGCGTCAAATCATTTAAAGCCGTGCTTCCCTCCACAGTTGACGGCATTCAGCGTTATCTTTCATCCGGCATCATTTCAGGACTTGGTAAAAAAACCGCCGAGAAGATCGTCAATCATTTTATGGAAGAGACCATTACGGTTCTGGACAACTACTCGATTCGTTTGAAAGAGATTGAAGGATTGGGAACAAATAAAATTGCCAAAATCAAAAAGGGTTGGGACGAACTGAAACAACATCGTGAACTCGACATCTTTCTGCAAAGTCTTGGCGTAACGCCATCGCATTGCCGTAAAATTCGTGACAAATACGGCAATCAGACTCCGCAAGTCGTTAAAAATACACCGTACAAATTGGCATCCGAAGTACGCGGCATCGGCTTTCTCACTTCCGACCGCATCGCCATCGCTCAGGGAATGGAGAAAAACTCTCCTGTTCGTATCGCCGCCGGCACAATTTTTGCACTTTCCGAATTGGCGTCAAAAGGTCACACCTGTTATCCACAGAACGACCTCTGTGAATTCGCAGCCGAACTTCTGCATGTCAACTCACAAGAGGTTCAAATAACCCTACCCGCCTGTGCAACTGCCGGAACCATCACCATTCAGACCATCGGTACTGAAAACTTTGTCTATCTGCGTGGACTTTATCAAGCCGAACATGAACTTTCCGAAAAGATCAAGTTTTTACTGAACATTCCGGATCATCGCAAACGCTTGCAGAATCCACACGTCGGCGACAACTTCTCTCTAAAACAGAAACATGCGGTAATCAATGCGTTCAACTCACGTCTAAGTATTATCACAGGAGGACCGGGTGTAGGTAAAACGACGGTTGTCGGCGAGATTGTGAAAAATGCCCGCAATGCGAAGATGAAGATTTATCTAGCTGCTCCGACAGGTCGCGCCGCCAAACGCATGAGCGAAAGCTGTCATCTTTCTGCACAAACCATTCACCGACTTCTAAAATGGGATGCCGCAGAAAGTTCATTTGCCTTCAACGAAGACCATCCATTAAACTGCGACATTCTAATTGTCGATGAAGTTTCAATGCTGGACATCTCGTTGGCACGCCATCTCTTCAGAGCGGTCGAACTAAAAACAACCGTTGTGTTGGTGGGAGACCGCGATCAGCTACCGTCGGTCGGCCCGGGAAATGTACTTCACGACATGATTGCATCGGGACAAATTCCCGTCACCAATCTTGATGAAATTTTTCGACAAGCCGCCGACAGTCATATCATCACCAATGCTCATAAAGTTAATGCCCAGAAACTGCCGAACCTTACCAATCCGCCGCGTGATGTGCTTGGAGACTTCTACTGGATTGAACAGGCCGAACCCGAACGCGTCAATGAAATCATCATCGAAATGATCTCAAAGCGCATCCCTGAACGTTTTTCACTAAATCCGTACAAAGACATTCAGGTGTTGACACCGATGAACAACGGCATCTCAGGAACCACCAATCTAAACAAGCTGATTCAAGAGGCACTGAATCCGGGCGGCAAAGCGCCACAGTTTAAGTCTGGCGACCGTATCTTCCGTCTCAACGATAAAGTGATGCAACGCGTCAACAACTACGACAAATCAGTTTTTAATGGCGATTTGGGATACATTCGTAAGATTGATTTGAAAGAGAAGACATTCGTAATCGAATATGACGATAAAAAAGTGGACTATCAGTTTGGCGAATCCGATCAGATCATGCCCGCCTACGCCATCACGGTTCACAAATCGCAAGGTTGCGAATTCCCCGCCATAATTGTCCCAGTAATGACGCAACACTTTGTCATGCTTCAGAAGAACCTGCTTTACACAGCAATGACCCGTGCAAAAAAACTATTGATTCTAATCGGCACAAAGAAAGCATTACAAATCTCCACCAGCAACAGCAAAATCGTCAAACGCTACTCCAACCTAGAACTAAAGATCAAAAGCTAGTTGCCGACTTTCCAGGCTTTGATTGGGCGGTTTTTCCAGTTCTCTTTTGAAAGCTTTCGTAGGACTTGTTTGACGACTTCACGTTTTACCGCGATGTAGGATTGGTTGTCGAAAATCTGAATTTTGCCGACTTCTGAACCTTTGATGCCGTTTTCTCCAGTGAGAATTCCTAAAAGCGTACCGGCACGAAGCTTCTGCTTTTTACCAATGCGCATCTTTATGGAAACCATCTCCGGTTCTACTGGATCGTCATTGAGAACCGCTTTCGACGGCAACTCTTCTGGAACAATTTCCTGACCGATGTATTCGCCAATTCGTCCCATTTTGAATGACTCTTTTTCACTATAAAGCGAACAAGCCATGCCTTTATCACCGGCGCGTCCAGTTCGACCAATACGATGCACGTGCACTTCGGGATTTGATGAGGTGAAGAAGTTGATTACCATATCAAGCGATTCAATGTCCAGACCACGCGCCGCCACATCTGTTGCCACAAGAATGGAGACGCTTTTGTTAGCAAACCGTGCCAACGTGTCGTCACGGTCGACCTGATCCAAATCACCATGAAGATCGAGGGCGCTGAATCCGAAGTCGAGAAGTTCGTCGGTAACATCCATTGCATCGTTTTTGGTGTTGCAGAAGATCACCGCAGATTTTGGACGATGTTTTAGTAGAAGAAGTCGAAGTGCGGTCATGCGTTCTTCACGACTACCGACTTTATAAAAGTGTTGTTTTATGGTCAATTCGTCATGTCCGTCATCGACTTTTACCATTTCAGGATTTTTCATAACGCGCTTGGCTATCGACTGAATAGCCGGCGGATACGTGGCACTGAAAAGTAGTGTCTGACGTTTCTTTGGTGCGGCATTGATAATGTCGTCAAGTTGCTCCTGAAAGCCCATTTCCAGCATTCTGTCGCCTTCATCCAGCACCAATGTCGTCAACGACGCAAGCGTTAGGTACTCTTTACGCAGATGTTTGGCAATTCGCCCAGGAGTTCCCACGACAATATGCGCGCCGTGCGATAACGATTTCACCTGCGTGCGAATCGGCACACCGCCACAGAGGGTCAGAATCTTTACATTGGGAAGCGTGCGTGCAAGTTGACGCAATGCGTTGGCGACTTGATCCGCCAATTCACGGGTCGGGCAGAGAATCAATGACTGCGGCTGATAGTTTTTAAGGTCGAGGTTTGCAAGGATTCCGAGTCCAAACGCGGCGGTTTTTCCCGATCCGGTTTTCGCCTGAGCAATCACGTCTTTTCCGGAAAGAATCGACGGCAAGCTTTTTGCCTGCACCGGTGTCATCTCTTCATAGCTGAGAGATTGAAGATTCTTCAGCAGTTCAGGCTGAAGCTGTAGAGATGAGAAGCATTGTTCGCTCAAAATTGACGTCCTTGTTTATATCACACGTGGTGGGTTTATCTGTATTACTGTGTGTCCTATTGAATTGAAAATCATAGGATTGTTCAGTTATTATTCATCAAAAGTATAAATTGATGAAATCCACAAAAGTCGGCTGAACGTACGTCCAAAATGTAGGCTTACAAGGGCAGAATTCATTTCAGTTTAATAACCCGAACTTTTCCCGGTCATTTTATCAACCTTTAACTTCAGAATCATCACCCGCTCAACCATTTTGTCCGGATATTCCCACTCTCGCTTACCTGTGTATTGGTTCATGATGAGTGACAATGCGTGCTTCTTTTCTTCAACGTCTTTCACTTCGACAATTTTACCAAAGCCGATGACCGATTTAAAGTCCATACTCCATTGGCACGCCACGTCTCCGCCTTTACGAATTTTGGCATCTACCTCGACTTCAAAACAGGCCTGATTGTTCTTGCGGATTATGTCAACCTTCGTACCCTCTTTTGCGGAGTGGAAGTACAATACGCCATTCTCGTAACCATAATTAAGCGGCACGATGTAGGGCATATTGTTGTCACAAAGTGCTACACGGCAAACCTCTCCACGTCTAAGTAGTAGTTCTATTTCAGAAAACTCACTAATCTCTTTATCTTTTCGTCGCATATCTAAACTGTTTATTCTGTATAAATTAAAAATGAAACCACGAGAAATGCAACGCATTTTGAGCCCTGTGCCTCCGTGGTCTACTTTAAGCTATTTCTTTAAATTCAGAGCATTAACCATTTTATGAAATAGCTCGGTGTTTTCGTAGATTCCACGAAAGGTTGTTGAGCCAGGGCCGATTGCAAAAGTTGGGACCATCACGCCTGTATGACCGCCTGATGTATACTTGCCTACAACTTTTCCTGTCTTCATATTACCATTATTAATCGCTAAACCACCGGTTTCGTGGTCTGATGCCACAATGACCAGAGTTTCTCCATTTTGTGCAGCAAATTCCAACGCGACACCAATAGTTTTATCGAAATCCAGCATTTCATCAATAACAAACTTACTGTCATTGAAGTGTCCACCATGGTCAATTTCAGACCCTTCCACCATCAGAAAAAATCCTTTTTGATTTTTCTTTAAAATATCTAAAGCGATTTTTGTCGAATCCTCCAACATGCTACCGCGTTCCGGAACTCGTGGATTATGAATCGGTACAGTTAGACATGCCAGTTTTCCTGACTTCACCTTCTTCGCCTCTTCAACAGAATAGCAAACCTGATAGCTTTTCTGCCTCAACGCCTCGGTCAAATTACGTCTGTCTCGACGCTTTTCAAAATGGTCACGACCTCCTCCAATAAACACATCAATATCGGTATTTAGGAAGTGAGTTGCTATTTCTTGATAAGAGTTACGATTTTTAACGTGTGCAATAAATGACGCCGGAGTTGCGTGTGTAATCGCAGCTGTCGCCACCAAACCCGTTGCGAGGCCATTCTGCTCGGCAATTTCCAAAACTGTCGGCACCGGCTTGCCTTTTGCATCTACTCCAATTGCCTGATTATTAGTTTTTACTCCAGTTGCAATTGCTGTACCGCCGGCTCCCGAATCGGTAATAAATTTGTTGGCGGACTGTGTTTTAGAGAAACCGATATCTTTAAAGTTTTCGATGTATAGCTGGTTTTTATTAGCAACCAGTCCGGACATTACCTGAGAAACGCCCATTCCATCGCCAATTAGTAGAATGATATTTTTCGGACTTTCTACTTTATTAAACAGCTCTTCATCATAACGCTTAACTTCATGAAATTGGGAATTTGTATAAACTGCCTTATTGAATCGACGATTTTTAGGTTGTTTATAAGCTTCTACTTGATTGGCAGAACTTGTCTCTTCAAAGACGGTACAGCCGCTGACACAGAATGTCGCTACTGACAGAAGTGCCGCATTTTTAATTTTATTTAAAATCATTTTGTCCTCCTTTTTATTGACGGGCAACTATTTATAGCAAATTATTTTATGCTTTAAAACAGCAGGATTCAAAAAAAGAGATAAACAACACCATGAGTGCCATTTGTGAAATCAATTGCAAAAGTTTCATTTGTAAAATCGTTTCCTCCCACTAGCTTTGTAACCTCGGGAAACTAAACAAAATGGAGTGTTATGAAAAAGCTGGCAATCGTTTTACTATTTTTAACCTATGGATATATCGCCGCCGAAGTTAGAGTTCGACCTGCTGAATGGGGGCAGAAAGTCATTGGGTCTGAACTTGATAATTTCTATAAAATTGATGACAAAGTTTATCGATCCGAGCAACCAGATGATGACGCAATGGAAGAAATCGAAAACTTTGGCATCAAACAGGTACTGAACCTGCGTAACTTTCACTCCGATAATGATGAAGCCGAAGACACTAAACTTATCTTAGAAAAAGTAAAGATGAATGCGTCGGAAGTAAACCAAGAACAGATTGTTCAAGCTCTGCAAATTATCAATAACTCAAAAGGACCAACCCTTGTTCACTGTTGGCACGGCTCTGACCGCACAGGCGTGGTAATTGCCTCATACCGAATTGTCTGCCAAAACTGGACAAAAGAGAAAGCTATCGACGAAATGCGACACGGCGGTTACGGTTACCACGCCACAATTTATCCAAACTTGGTCAAACTTCTGAAAAATCTCGATGTTGAGAAGATTAAAAAAGTGTTAGATGGGACAAAAAAATCAAACTGAATTAACCACAAGGGGACGGTTATGAAGACAAGAAATCAATTCACACTAATCGAAATTCTCGCTGTAATTGCAATCATCGGTATTCTAGCGGGGGCTTTGGCATACTCACTCAGAGGGAAAGACGATGAAGCTCGTAAGACACAAGCACAGGCTGCAATTAAAACTGTAAAAACAGTAATGTTGAGTTATCAAAACAGTTACGGAAAACCTCCGGAATCTATTGAAGATCTTTTCAAGAAAAATAATAAACGCAATATCGAGTTTTTTGATTATGATGAACTTCCACAAGACCCGTTTTCAGCGACAGGAGAGCCGTTAAAAATTATTCCCGGAGTGGCATCGGTCACTACTAAAAAGGTGAAAAATGATCGCTATATAACCGGAGGTGAACTTGGCGGTAACAGTTTTATCGTCTATTCAGTCGGACCAAATGAAAAACCTGACGGAAGCGGCGACTTACAAGGCGGCATTAACGATGGTTTAAAAGAAGGCAAAGATGATATTGCCGAATATGTTTCATTCTAATAAAAACGAACAGGAGTAAGAAAATGAAATTGAAAGTCACACTACTAATCGCAATGCTGGCAGTTAATATTTTTGCCGCAGAAGAAACAAAAGAACAAAAGGCAAAAGAGTTGGTAAAACTCATGGAAGTTACAAAAGCAATTGATTCGTCATTTTCAGAAGTTAGCAACTTCAGTGAACAGATGGTCGATGCACAACAGCTTTCAGCAGAGGAAAAAGAGAAAGCGAAAAAGTATGCAAAGACATCGATGGAAAAGACATTTAAAGCTATGAAGGCAATTGATTGGGAAAAGATGTTTGCCGATATTTATGCTGAAGTGTTTACAGAAGACGAGCTGAATGAATTAACTAAGTTCTACAAATCACCAATCGGTAAAAAGTTGTTAGAAAAGCAACCAGAACTTACTAGAGCCACAATGCAGAAAATGCAGATGGAAATGTCAAAGTTGATGCCACAGATTCAAAAAGACATTCAGGAAGCAATTATAAAAGCTAAGAAATAGTTAGTAGAGCCACCGCTGTGAGGTGGCTACTCTGACTTAAAGTTCCACAGTTTTCCTAATTTGCCCGTTTTACCGAAAACGGGATCTTCCTTTGGCAAGGCGACAGCTTTTATCTGTTTTGTCGCCTTTTCCAGCTCTTCCGGTTTTCCATATTTCATATCGACATATTGACCTTTTGGGTAGCCGCCCAATACAGCAAAACTGTCTTTCGATTCAATCTTCTTGTGAGCAACTCCGGCCGGAATCACAACCACATCGCCTTTTTCAAAATCGATAATTTTGCCATCCGGACCGCCAAGCTGTACCTTCGCCGAACCGCTGTAACAGGCCAGAACTTCGTGAGCTGTGCTGTGATAATGATGAAATGAGTAGACGCCATTTCGCCAGAAATTATGCCAGTTACGACTTTTCATATTAGAGATGATTGCCGATGAATCCGGCTCTTTATATACATTTTTATAAATCACCACCGGAAGTTTACTACCGGGAAAGTTCCCGTTTTTCTCGAACTTAAGGCTAATAATTTTTGCTTCACTATTTTCTCTTATTGTTTTCACTTTTTTACCTCCAAATACCACAACTGACATGAAGATGGTTATAACTGATAATGCCGTAAAAAATCTCATTGCTAACCTCGCATTTTATTCTTTCATGATTCATAACGTATTGGTTAATAACTAAAAGACTAGTGAATTTGATCATCTTAGACTTTTGAATCAAAGGTTTTGGGGTTATGTTCTTTGTTACACGGTTAAAGTGATTGTTAAATTAAAGCTAAGGAGAAATACCATGTTGAGAAAAATCACTCTACTGATTGTCGGACTGTCAATGCTGTTCACAACTTCATGTACAACTACCGATCAACAAATTAGTGAAGAACAGGGCCTGCGCGTCGGTGTTACACCGAACATGCCGCCGCTGATATATGAGTATGAAGAGAAAGTTCAGGGTCTTGAAGCTGACTTTGCAGAACTCCTTGCCAAAGAGATCGGTGAGAAACTGATCTTTGTAGAACTTGAATGGACTGATCAAATTGAAGCCCTTCAGGAGGGAAAAATCGATATTATCATGTCAGGAATGACCATTACATTTCCGCGTAAAAACCTTGTAAGTTTTTCAGCTCCTTATATGAGAAATGGTGTCGGTGCATTGGTTCGTAAAGAGGATTATAACAGATTGCAGGTACGTAATGTCCTTCTCTCTCTAGACGGAAATATTGGAGTCGAAGCAGGTACAACCGGTGCAGAACTTGTTGAAAAAATCATGCCGACCGCCGAAGCTATATCAGCTGAAAACATTTATGAACTTCGTCAAATGTTGGTAGACAAGGAAGTTGATGCAATTGTCCATGATATTCCAACGCTCTGGTTTGCCGCAGCTGCCGGCGATGAACTGATAGTCGCACCTTACACACTTATGCCGCAGTACATGGCATGGGCTGTCAATAAATCTGATGCAGAACTTTTAGACAAAGTTAATGCGGCAATTGCCAAATGGAATCAGGATGGCACAACCGCAAAGGTTCTAACAAAATGGCTTAAAAGTCATAAGCGTTTTATCGTCAAATAAACAAACCTTTTCCTGTAGCGGCGTCGCAACTTAATTGTTGCGGCGCTTTTTTGTTAATACCAGTTGAAAGCATCTTTCCTCAGCGATAGTTTCAAGCCGATTTTGGAGAAATACGTTTAGCATTGCTTAAACTTTTAAGGATTAACAAAAAGAGTGCATTTATGGGATATGACTTTTTACAAAAAATACCGCAGGAGAAAAGCTACCTAATTAAAGGGCTTCAACTTGTTCAGAAAAAACAGGGTTACATTTCTGACGACTCCATCCGTGCCTGTGCGGAATACTTTAAAGTGCCGGAAGTGGAGGTAGAAGGCGTCGTATCTTTCTACGCGCAGTTCAAACGCACCCAGCCGGGAAAATATCAAATCTGTGTCTGCGACGGTACAGCCTGCCATATCAAAGGCGCACCGCTTGTTTTGGATTGGATTGCGACGGAACTTGATGTAAAAGACGGCGAAACCACAAAAGACGGTTTGTTCTCTCTGGAAACTGTCGCCTGTCTCGGTTGCTGCAGTCTCGCTCCGGTTATCAGTATCAACGGCGAAGTGTTCGGTAAACTCGACCGCAAAGCTGTGATCAAACTTGTGAAAGATTTTAAGGCGCGAGGTTGATATGAGCAAACGAGTGAAAATTGGAACTGGTTCATGCGGATTGGCCGCCGGAGCCGGAGATGTATTAAAAGTCCTTCGTGACGAATTCCCAGATGTAACTGTTGAAGAGGTGGGCTGTCTGGGACATTGCTACGCCGAGCCGTTAATTGAAGTGGAAACGGAAGACGGCTCGTTCTACTTCGGCGAGGTGAAAGCGAACAAAGACTATCTGCAGAAAGTAATTAATATCGACCGATCTATCTGCACTGACTTTTCTGAGTCCCGTGTGGATCTGGAATGCTTGAAAGTCACTGCACTTGTCGGAAAGATTCCACCGACTGACATTGATCGATACATTGAGAACGACGGTTATTCTGCACTGAAAAAAGCGCTTTCAATGACACCGGAAGAGGTCGTGAATGAAGTTAAAGAAGCCGGACTTCGCGGTCGTGGCGGTGGCGGTTTTCCAACTGGTCTGAAATGGAGCTTTCTTGCGGCAAAAGATGCAGAACGCAAAATTGTGGTTTGCAATGCCGACGAAGGAGACCCGGGCGCATTTATGGATCGTTCGCTGATGGAATCGGTTCCACACCAAGTCTTGGAAGGCATGCTGATTTGTGCGTATGCCACAGGTGCAACTGAGTTGATAATCTACTGCCGTGCGGAATACCCGATGGCAATCGAGCACCTTGATATCGCCATCAAATCGATCGAAGCACACGGTTTAAACAAATTTTCCGACAGAACGGTTTCTATTCGTATCAAAGAAGGTGCCGGCGCCTTTGTCTGCGGCGAAGAGACCGCATTGATTCACTCGCTTGAAGGAAAGCGTGGAATGCCGCGTTTTCGTCCCCCTTTCCCAACCGACAGCGGTTATCTTGGCTTTCCGACCATGATCAACAACGTGGAAACATTTGGAAACATTCCAGTTTTGGTTCGTGAAGGGTCAGAAGCTTTTGCCTCGGTCGGAACCGAGAAAAGCAAAGGTACAAAGATTTTTGCCCTAGCCGGAGATGTTAAATATCCGGGACTTGTGGAAGTTCCGATGGGAATCACACTGAAAGAGATTGTTTATGACATCGGCGGCGTGGACCCGAATCAGGTAAAAGCGGTGCAGACCGGTGGTCCTTCCGGCGGTTGTATTCCAGCAGAACTTTTCGACACACCAGTAGATTATGATTCGTTGAACAGCCTTGGTGCAATTATGGGTTCTGGCGGACTGATTGTGATTGGTAAAAACCGTTGCATGGTGGAAACTTCGCGTTACTTCCTCGACTTCACTCACCGCGAATCCTGTGGAAAATGTACCTTCTGCCGTGTTGGAACCAAACGCATGTTTGAAACACTTGAACGCATCACAGCTGGCGAAGGCGTAACGGAAGACATCGACTTTCTGGAAGACATCGGCCCGAAGATTAAAGCCGGATCACTTTGCGGTTTGGGTCAGACTGCGCCAAATCCGGTTCTGGCGACACTTCGTTATTTCCGCGACGAATTCGAAGCACACGTCATCGACAAAAACTGTCCGGCCTTGGAATGTAACGCCTTGGTCAATGTAAACATCGATCTGAAAAACTGTATCAAATGTCGACTCTGCATCAAAAACTGTGCGGTAAACGCCATTGATGATAATTTTGTAGTCGATAACGAAGTTTGTACACGCTGCAACAGCTGCATCGAAGTATGTCCGCGAAGCTGTATCGCAAGGGTGGAGGGAAAATAATGAATAAAGTAGAATTTTTTATAGACGGAAAACCGATGGTTGCCGAAAACGGTCAAACCATTCTGGAAGTGGCGAAACAAGCCGGAATCTCCATTCCAACACTTTGTCACAACGAAAAAGTCAGCAAAACCACCTCCTGTTTCGTCTGCGTGGTAAAAGATGCCAAGACCGGACGCTTTGTTCCGTCCTGCTCTTTTAAACCAAATCCAGGTCAGGAGATTCTTTCCGATGCGGCAGAAGTTTACGACATGCGTAAAAGTGCGCTCGATCTGCTCCTTTCCGAACACACCGGCGACTGTGAAGCGCCTTGTACGGTTTCATGTCCCGCTCACGCCAAAGTGGAAGAGTATGTTCGCGAAGGAAAGAACGGTAACTTTTTAGAATCATTGGAAATCATCAAAAAACGTATTCCGCTTCCAATGTCAATTGGCCGTGTCTGCCCACGCTTTTGCGAACAGGATTGTCGCCGAAACGTCAAAGATCTTCCCGTTGCAATCAACGAATTCAAACGCCTTGCTGCTGATCTTTACTACGAAACCTATCTGGAAGAGCGTCCAGAGCTGAGCGGCAAGAAAGTCGCCATCATTGGAGCTGGACCTGCCGGACTTTCCGCCGCCTACTATCTCCGTTTGGAAGGCGTCGCCAGTGACATCTACGAAATGATGCCGAAAGCCGGCGGAATGCTTCGTTATGGAATCCCTGAATACCGTCTGCCAAAAGCGATTCTTGACAAAGAGATTGCGCATTGGCAAAAGTTGGGCGATATCGAAATCTTCTGCAATGAAAAAGTGTCCGACAAAAAGATGGCGGAACTGGAAGAAAAATACGATGCAGTCATTGTCACAATCGGTTGCTGGAAAGCCTCATCAATGCGTTGCGAAGGCGAAGAGCTTGCTGACAACGGTATCGATTGGCTCGGCGCTTTGGCTCAAAATGAGTGGAAAGGTAAAAATCCGGGCAAAACTCTGGTCATTGGCGGCGGAAATACCGCGATGGACTGCGTGCGCACATCCGTTCGACTCGGTAGTGATGATGTGACCTGTTTGTATCGCCGAACCGAAAAAGAGATGCCGGCGGAAGATATCGAGATTCATGAAGCCAAAGAAGAAGGCGTCAACTTTGAATTTCTTGTCGCACCAACCAAACTTCGTAAAGAAAGCGACAAACTTGTCCTAACCTGTCAGCGCATGGAACTTGGCGAACCCGATGCATCCGGTCGTCGTCGACCTGTCGCTATCGAAAGTTCCGAATTCGACATTGAAGCTGATACCGTCATCGCCGCAATTGGTCAGAAAACCGACGCCACCGCCGGCATGAAAACCAATCGCTGGGGTGATCTTGATGCCGACGAAAAGTCATTGAATGTCAGCAAAACCATTTTTGCCGCCGGAGACTGTGTAACCGGCGCGGCAACCGTAGTAGAAGCCGTTGCAGGCGGACGCACCGCCGGACTGTCAGCTTTGGCAATGATGAATGGGAAAGATTGTGAAGAACCAGAAATCATCAACGTCTCGCGCGGTCATTGGCGATCACTTTCATCAGACAAATTAGTTTTAATCGGCGAACCTTCCGAATCCGAACGAGAACAGTTAACGTTCATCGATCTGGACAAACGTTGCAACTCCATGCAGGAAGTCACCGAAACCATGACAGCCGAACAAATTGCCGAAGAAGGCAAACGTTGTTTCGAATGCAGTTGTACCGCCAAAGGCGACTGCAAACTCAAAGAACATAGTGAAACCTATGGCGCGAAACCCGATGCAATCAAAGGTGAAAAGCTATTGAAAGGCTATGACAATCGTCATCCGTCAATCATTCACGACCGCATGAAATGTATCAAATGCGGCATCTGCATCAAAGTCTGCTCCGAAGTCGTCAACGAAAATCTTCTAGGTTTAAAAGACCGTGGTTACTTCACCAGTGTCGGCACCGCCTTCAACAAAGGTTTACCCGACAGTTGCACCAACTGCGGCGCCTGCGTAGAAGAGTGTCCGGTAGGCGCATTGGATTGGAAGCAGAAGTAGTTGTTTAGTTGGCTTGTTAGCTAGTTGGTTAGGCATAAAACCTAGCTGGCAATAAAATATATAAAGGCGTCCATCACGGGCGCCTCTTTTATAACAAAGTTTACAATCTTCAGACAACTATTAACTAAAAAAGTAGCTCTGACCTGAATATAACTAACTTTATCGTCCAAATAGCAATCAAGAAATTACTGGAATTAAAGTTTGTAAAGTGATTTTTATTAATTATTTTGAATTCTCAAAACCTTAACTTACTGAATGGCAAGTCAATTATGGAAAATACAAACGAATTCTCACAGCCACCGCTGTTTGAAAGAATCATTCGAATATCTGCTGATATTGAGGATGAGTTATATCTTTCCGGGATGGATGAGTGGGTGGAATTTTTACAATCTATTTTCCCTGACTTATTCCATGAGAAGAAGAAAGAATGGAAAATCTCTATTTCTAATAATGAGGTTGCCTTTCCCATTATTAATGAAGAAGAAACAACATTAAGTATTTTACATCGTTTCTGGAGCTCCAACCCCGAAGAAAAAGAGCCTGAATGGTGTGTGCAACTCAGCCCCGATCGACTAATTCTAAATATGCGAAACCAAGGTTGGGATGATAGTAGGAGATTCCCTAACCTTGTAGACAATTTTAAGATAGTACATCATGCATGGGAGAGTATTTTTAATCCGGTAAAAAAGAATATGTCTCTACAGTATTATAATATATTAAATGAAAAAACATTGCCCCAATATTCTGATCAATCTAAATGTGTTAATTTGGGGAAAATATTAGCGTACTTCGAACATGTAAATCTCCCAAATAACTCAAGCTTTACTCCATATCATGAATGTAAGTTTGATTATATAAAGAAGGCCGAAGATAGCTTTGACTACTATATAAGTTTCATTTTAAAAAATATAGAAGATTCAAAGCCTTTAACTTCAACCATGACTCTGTATGTGCAATCAATATTGAATAATGATTTACCTATAGAACCTAAGATGAACACGTTACACGAACTACTAATTGAAAGCTTCAACACATATTTATCTGATGAAGCTATAAAATCCTTTCAGGAATAATTATGCTTTTCTCTTGTGACATCGAATTACCGCCTAATTTAGAGAACGTGGATCAGTCTCCTGTCTCTAAAACAGAAATGGTTAAAGCGTATACAGAAATAGACTCTCAGTTATACAAAAGTTTTAAGCTTGATCAAAAGACTTTTATGTTAGAAAAGGGAATCTTTCTTAGATTTAGAGAACGAATAACGTGTAAGCTTACAAATCATTCATTTAAAATTGGCCAATTGAATCAAGATTTTCCCCGCCATGATCTAATTGGCTTTGACTTTGACGCTACAATATGTCGTGCTTTTTTAGAACTATATGGCAAGGCACAGAACAACACCTTAACTGATGAAGAAAAAAAATCTTGGCTCTTTTTTGTTGATAGCATAGACTATACTAGATTTTCACTAGAGATGAGTAGACCATTCTATTGTGAAGGAACTATTGTTAAAAAGTATAAGAATAGTAACATCATTAAAATAGAATGGAACGATGGAGAGATAGAACAAGTAAAACTTTCCCTAAATAAATCCCTTTCTTACTTAGAAGAAAATGAATCCTTTTCAGCTTATGTAAAAAGGAACAGATTCGACCAAACCTCCTTGATTGAATCTCTAATACCAATTGATGATACTAATTCATCTATTGATATGAATGACGTTCCTGTAATCGAATTGCCTGTATATAGAGAACTTTCATAAAGGCAATCAGAACAAATCTCATGTATACCGTTGAATTTTGGAATGTTGGTCAAGGTGATGCTAGCTCTATTCAGATAGCAGAAAACAAATATATTCTTATTGATGTTGGACCAAAGAACTCAACCCTCTCACAATGGCTAATTCAACAAGGGCCTATAACGATAAAAGACATCATCCTAACACACAATGATGTAGACCATATTGGCGCTCTACCATCAATCCTGAATGCCTCAAATGTTACAGTTGAAAGAGTTTTAATTCTAGTTGACCGTGACATTAAGGAGTTGCTTAAAATGAACTCTTTTAAGCCTGCAATTAAGCTTTATAATGCCGGAAAGCTTGAAATCGGTCGACTAGAGTGCTCTGCAGAACCTAAAATTCTGTGGCAAGAAAATGAGCTTGTAATCATCCTGCGATACCCTGATTTAATGGGGAACATAAAAAGCAAAAGTCCTAATGATGCCTCTGCAATATTAACGCTTCAAAGTGGTAGCAATGTTCATATAATGTGGACTGGGGACGCTCCAATTGAACGAGTCGCGATGGTCGCTGGAAATTTTAACCCTAAAGTGCTATTTGGTCCGCACCATGGTGCTCCAATAGATAAACAAAAGCCTTCATTCTTTAACTGGATTGAAAGTATAGGGGCAGAATTTTGCTATCTTTCTTTAGGATCACATAATGGACACAACCACCCGAACCCTCGATATGTAAAAGGCTTGCGTGATTCGGGAGTTTGCATAAGCTGCTCACAAATAACCAAACATTGTAGTGCAGATATCGTAAATTCAGGGAAACACGTAATGAATACAAATGGATACTATGGACTACCGGTTCCTAGTACAGGGGTATATTGTCGTGGCCACGTTAAGCTTTATATAAACGAGGGTCAGCTTGAATTTGATGAATACCACAAAGAACATCAAGAAAAAGTCAAGTCTTTAGGAAAACGAAATGCAAAGTGTCAAACTAAATAGCTTTCTGATTAAGCAGAGACATAAGTAACTGCCAATAATATTTAAACACACACCTTATCCCCGTAAATACCCCC
>DDLT01000173.1 GCA_002340265.1 Lentisphaeria bacterium UBA2565
CATGGAAAGGTTTTCGCCTTGTTCATCTCGTTCCTCTCTTGTGGAGTGCTTCAAACGCCCCATCTGGGCGATTACTTCAGCATATGCTTTAGCCTCATCACACATTTGTCTATCTAGTTTCATCGGAGGAGCCTCGTGTACTGCTCGGAATTCATTATGTTTCAGTAAACCAGTTTGTTCTTCCTCGGTGAACTCTGAAAAGATTAAAAAAACGAAAATTTGAACTCTGAAACTCACGTGCAGAATGAAGATGTTAAGGGGAAGAGACGTTGTTCGTTCCTTTCGCTCAAACCTCTACGACTACCGTGACAGGTACTATCGATTCATTTGAATCTAAGTTCAGACTCATAGCTCAAGAAGAATGTCTTAATGGGGTTAACCGTTAGCTGTAATAAACGGTAACAGTGTGACAGTTTTTTTCCACGAAAGCGAGAGTCTCGAGATTTCTTGTCAAAACGTTTTGTACCTTGTCTTGTTGTTTGGTAGTTAAGGTAAAAGCCGGGAGACGTAGTAATAACTATATTAGTCTAACATTCTCCTAATGGTCAACATTAACATCCTTCTGATGGTCAAAAATATACTTTACAGTAATCAAAATTTTTCTAGTTTTACTTCATCAAACGATGAAAATTAATTTGTAACTTTTTAAAAAAAGTATCGAAATACAATGATACACATTGTATTGAAATACAATGGTAAGTAATTTCTAAGATTTCTGTTGACATTGTTAGCCGTAAAAAGGCAAATTTATTAAACGTTAACCGTAAAAGCCACCACCCCAATGATACCCTCTAAGAACGTTCAGTTATGACCAGACAGCCTAATTTTGCGCCCTTTAATTTAAGCATTCTTTAACCAAGTTTTGCACATTGATTTCAGTTGGATTATTGTGTTGAGTATAACAAAATGCCATATTGTGACGTTATATTTGATGAAGTCACAAAAGCGAGTCATGCAGACTTTCTAATTTCATACTTAGTCTACCAAATATATCATTTAAAAGAACATGACAAGGGGACTATTTTACCACAAATCGTTCCTCGCATTATAACAGACATTTCTCAAGTTGAAAAATGTAAAGAAATTTTAGTGTCCTCCACGGAACCATGATGTTCTTCTTAAAATCGTCCCCTTGTTTTTGCTTTCTTTTTCTGACAATTTGGTAATACAGTAGAATCCCCCCCTAAATACAGCCTCCAACGGGCCATGAAAATTTGGCCGTATTAACGAGGTGGCCGTATTAAAGGGGTAGCTTCAAACCTGATGACTGGTCTAAAATGAGTGACGTCTTAATAAACAGATATAACACGACTGCACTTCTAAACAGTTCTTTAATAAGCATCTTAAATGTGGATATAATTTAAAAAAATGAAAATTGAATCAGTGTATGAAATATTTTACAGTGGAAAGATTAACCTAACTGGTTCGAGTGGCCGTATAAACGGGATAAAATTACAGAGGATTAAACACCTTGGGATTTCACAATGCAACCTCGTTCCCAGGGTCCTCTCCTACTCGGCATCTCTCTCTCTCGCCACGGGGGCCGAGTAGGAGAGGACCCTGGGAATGAGGTTGTTCAGGATGTGGCCCATGTTGGCCGTATCAACGGGATGGCCGCATTATCGGGGTTTTCTAATAAAAAAAATGTATGGGTGTTTCTCCGGGACCAGAAAAAGTGACTGTAATCAGCCTGGTGCAGTGTTGCTAAAAATTGTGTACTTTTAGATCTTTTAGTCTCCGCCTCTTAAGCAAGATTTCGTTGTTTGAATAACTGATGACGCCACTCATCCTGACGTCACAATGGTCCGGAAAATTCCTGGAAACAATTCCAAATTCAAACGTTGTTGGATGTCCGACTGATACGAAACAATCAAATGAAATTCTGTAAAATGCCATTGGCCACTGGAAGTTTCCAAAAATTCAAACCAGAGGTTTTAATCGAATGGAAAGAGTCTTGGTGAAATCAAAAAGCGAAAGAGTTACTCCATGCTCACACCATACGTTGCACATTTGCCGAACAGCGAAAGCATCCCTTTTAAGATGGGAAGAGACAAAGTTATACTACATTATAATAATTTACCATAAATTCCATTTTCTTTAATGCGCATAATCTTTGCTACCGTTAAGGTGTGACAGGATAATTTTCAATTAAAGGTGGAATCAGCTTGTGCTGTTGCTGATAGAAAATGCATTGCTGACTGCCTTGGGAAATTTAGGAATATAAAGCTTTCGTAAACAGAAATTTCTCTCTGGAAAATACATGCGTAAGATATTTATTCACGAGTTGTGAATAGTTCCGTTAACCTTGTACGTCAATTCATCACTAGTGAAATGTGATCGTTCACTTTTTGAGGGAGTAGTGATTCTTTGCCAGTGACATTTTATTGTTCGCGTTCCTGATTGGTTGAGGACACACAATACTTTTGCAAGTGTCCTTCAGAAAAACCGCTCCTGCGTTATGATGCAAAGTTACAGAAGTTTGGAGAACACTCAAGCAAATAGAATTGTTCTTAACTACGCTTCCAGCAACTTCTGTCTTGCTCCACACACTTTCCGCTTGAATCATAACTCGATGTTGGACACTAAAGTATGAATCAGTTGGTAAATGCCCAAAAAACAATGAAGAATGTAATACTCTCACCTCCAGTCTCTGGACCCCCGATTCCAGGCCCCGGTCCTTCTTCTCCTGGACCCTCTGTTCCCGCTACCGGACCTTCTTCTTCTGCTCCTGGACCTCCTGCTTCGGCTCCAGGGCGTCTACCTCCGGTTCCAGGACGTCTTCCTCCGAATCCTG
>DDLT01000088.1 GCA_002340265.1 Lentisphaeria bacterium UBA2565
GTCATAGACATCTGCACCGCTTCCGTAATCGTCACATCGACAAATTCGCCAATCAACGCATCAGGCGCATTCAAAATACGCACAATCAGGCGACCTTCCGACTTTCCACGTAACGCTCCATCCATACGTGCATCTTCGCTTTCCACAATCACCCTGATAGTTTTACCAACCATCTTCTCGTTTTCCTCAAGAGAGATCACCTGCAACGCTTTATTCAACTCCTGATGACGACGGCTTTTCTCTTTGTGTTCTACATCATCTTCCCAAGTTGCCGATTTTGCACCCGGACGTGGCGAATACATTGCCGCGAAAATCATATTATAACGGGCATCCTTCACAGCCTGAACAGTATTTTGAAACTGCTCTTCCGTCTCGCCGTTAAAGCCGACAATAATATCAGTAAAAAGAGTCGCAGTAGGAAGCTTTTCACGGATTGTCTTCACAATGCTCATATAATCTGCCACAGTATAACGACGATTCATCTTCTTCAAAACCTCATCGTCACCACTCTGCAATGGCAGATGAATCTGTTTACCAAGAACCGGATACTTCGCCACCATATCAATCACATCATTCGTCATATCGTGTGGATGCGGCGACGTGAAATAAACCCAGAACTCTTTACCCGACGCATTACCGTATTCACCAATCTGTTCAAGAAGCTGAGCAAAAGAGATTTCCTCACCCTTCTTATCCAAACCGTACGAATTCACATTCTGACCAAGAAGCGTAATCACCTTATTACCGCGTTCCACCAAACTCTTCAACTCGTCGATAATCTCAGCGCTCGGACGCGACACTTCACGACCACGCGTATAAGGCACCGCGCAATACGTACAAAACTTATTACAACCATTCTGAATCGGAATAAATGCCTCGATCTGCGAGCTGTAAGTCGGCTCCACATGCCAGAAATCCGTACGTTCATTCTCCAACTCGTCATCAGTCAAAATAGGAGTCGCCACTGAAGTCGGGACACCCGACTGACGTAAAAGATCAGGAAGTTGAGGAAGCTGTTCCATACGGAAAAGCAAATCAAAAAGCTTTGCGAACTTCTTCTCATCCGCATCCAGAATACAACCGGACACAAACGTCACCAGTTGACGTTTCGCCTTCATCTTGTTCCATTTATAGATACGCGTATAAACCTTATCAATTGCCTTCTGACGCACCGAACAAGCCACAATCCCGATAAGGTTTGCCTCCTGTTCATCATCTGTGCTTTGAAAGCCCATCTTTTCCAGAACCGTACGAATACGTTCCGCGTCAGAATAGTTCATCTGACAGCCAAGTATAACCAAATGATATTTCATATTTTTAATTGATGATTTATAATTGCTGATTGCTGATTATTGATTATCCGGTGCAATCTCCAACGTATAAAATCACTCCTTTCGTTTATTCTTTTAGTTTGGCAGTTTTGCATGATGCAATAAAAATTGCCAGTAGTTCTTCATTCTCTTTCAAAAGTTCTTGAAGTAGCGCAGCTTTCAGCATTTCAGTTTCTGATATAAGTTCAAGCCAATACTTAGTTTCATCCGTTTCGCCGATAACCAAACCGATTTTAGCTATAAATTCCTTGTTTGATCGTGCTCGACAGGCCTCACGATAATTTGCGCCAATTGACGTTGATGATCGGATAATTTGATTTGCAATCACATTTGCAGCTCTAGAATTTGGCAGGTGGTCAGTCATTTTAATAACTCTTACAGCAAAGGTTTTTGTTCTGTTAGTTAATTCTTCTGGAGTCACTATTATCTACCTCACTTATCAATCATCAATTTACAATCAAAAATCAGCAATCTGAAATTGTTTTTTCTGTGATTCCGCGTTGGCGAATTACTTCATACATCAGGATTGTTGTAGCAGTTGCCACGTTTAGAGAGTCGGCCTCGCCAAGCATCGGAATCTTTACTTTTAGATCCGCCTGCTCCATCCACTTGTCACTTAAACCATACTGCTCGGTTCCAACTGCAATGGCGATTGGACCGGTCATGTCGACATCGGTGTACATGTTTGTCGTATGCGGAGTCGCAGCCAGAATTTTGATATTGTTCTCTTTCAGCCATTTAATCACGTTGTCGGAAGAGTCTTCCATTGTCGGCACTGAAAAGACGCAACCGGTACTTGCACGCACTACGTTCGGGTTGAAGATATCGGTACAACGGTCGCAGACGATTAACGCGTCGGTTCCTGTGGCATCAGCTGAACGAAGTATTGTTCCTAGGTTTCCCGGTTTTTCGATCGCTTCGGCGACAAGAAGAAACGGCACTTCTCCAAGTTCTATATCTTCCAGTTTCTTATGAAACTGAGGAGCCACACCAAGAAGTCCTTCCGGACGATCGCGGTATGCCATCTTATCGAACACATTCTTTGTAACCTGAATCGCAGTTGTTCCATTTTCACGATGCTGATCGATTAGCGCGAACTCATTTTCACCTAGAAAGTATTCAGGACAGTAGTAAAGTTCGGTCAACTTCAAGCCGTGCTTCAGACCACGCGATAGTCCACGATAGCCCTCAATGATATATTTGCCCTGCTTATCGCGACCACGACGATCGCGCATTTTTACAACTTTCTTAATTCGATCGTTTTGAGCACTGCTGATTAATAAATCTTCCATAAAATCCTCTAATTGTTCGAGTGGATTTTACAGGAAAAATCGAAATATCAAAAATCCACTAAATTGGTCTCAGTTAAAAATTCGCTGTAATATAATTATCCGTTCACACTTTTATAGTAAAAAACGAATCAAGATATAATTTACACAGCAAATAAATGATACGAACAAAGTTTAGGACGAAAAAATGCTGACCGAAGAGTTAATAGAAAAAGCAGAACAAGGTGATGTGGAGACATTGGTGCACCTGGATGCCAACGGCTTTCTGATCGCGCCGAACGAAAATACGCAGTCTTTCGCAAAACGTTTGCGTACACTTTTGGAAAAACTGACCGATTTAAAGAAACAGGTTTCTGAAAAAGAGTTTTACGAAATCGAAGGTATGAAGTTTAAAAGCAAAGGAATTATTCCGAAATATGACTTCACAAATGCCATGAAAAAAAATGAAGAACTTTACGACTTTTCTATCGATTGGGTTCCCGGCTTCTACCAGAACCCGAGTATGGGCTGGCTTTTCGGAGGCTGTTGCTACACTTCTGAACCTGACTTCTTCTCATTCTTTCAGGTTCGTGAGACCTTTAAACTGAAAAACAGATGGATGTTTTATAACCGTGACGAGCTAGTTGCACACGAGCTTTGTCATGTCGCACGAAGCGGAGTCGACGCCAAAAAGTTTGAAGAGTTCTTTGCATACAAGACGTCACCAAAGAAGTTCCGCCGCGGATTTGGAAGTGCACTTTACAGCACAATCGACACCTATATGATTTTGATTGCATCAATCTCGTTTCCGGTAATTCAATACCTTCGTTTGAATCAAGTTATCGACGTTCCATTCTGGCCGTTTTTACTTTTTCTGGGTCTGTTAATCGCTAACTTCTTCCGACGTTACTTCTCATTAAATAACAATTTTGAGAAAGCGAAGAAAAACTTGGAACCATTCTTCGGTCAAAAAGGACAATCGGTGCTTTTCCGGTGCAGTGATGCTGAGATTTTTGAAATTGCCAAACTTTCCAAAGATAAGCTTTCAGATAAGATTAAGAGTTTAACAGAAAATGACCTTCGCTGGCAGATCATCAATACACGCTTTGGAGTAAACTAGTGGACGATATTTTTAAACGAAATGACGAATATTTCATGCGAGTTGCACTACGTGAAGCACAGAAAGCATTTGATGCAGATGAAGTGCCGGTTGGTGCGGTAATTGTAATTGACGATACCATTGTGGCAAAGGCCTACAATCAGGTAGAAGTGTTGAACGACGCAACAGCTCACGCCGAGATCCTTGCCATAACCCAGGCTTCTGCGGCCATCAACAACTGGCGAATGGAAGAAGCCACGCTTTATGTAACCAAAGAACCGTGTGCAATGTGCGCAGGTGCTATGGTTAACTCACGAGTCAAAAAAGTGGTCTACGCGGTAGAGGATAAACGTACCGGTGCCTGTGGTGGCGGATTGGACGTAACTGGTTTTCCTGGAATGCTTCACAATGTCGAAACTGTTTCAGGAGTTTTGCAGGAAGAAGCACTCTACATGTTGCAGACATTTTTTCAGATGAAGCGTCAGCAGAAGAAAGCCGAAAAGCTTAAGTAGAGAAATTGTGTAAAAAGTTGCTTTTTTGAACTGGCAAACTCATTAAGCCTAATTATTATAAGCACGCAAGCGACAAACGAGCTTGTTTTCAACAAAAATTTAAATGCGCCCGTAGCTCAGCTGGATAGAGCAACGGACTTCTAATCCGTAGGTCACAGGTTCGAATCCTGTCGGGCGTACCATTTTATAATAAAGCCGGAAATGAATTAACTTCATTTCCGGCTTTTTTGTTAATAGCGCAAAAAAAAGCGCCGGGAAGTTAATCCCGACGCTTGAGTTATTTAGTTAAGAACTGGCAATTATTCGAATACGATGTAAGCAACCTGCTCTGAACTATGGCTTCTTTCAGTATCAGTGATCTGATCTTCATCATAAGCCATTGAAAGAGTCGTAGTTGTTACAGGAGTTGAACCATAAAGTACTGGCCAACCCTGATCTGCACCATCAAATGCTGCAGCTGACAATACTGCACTGGTGGCTGTAGTCAGGCTTCCAGTCAGTGTGTACTCGTAAGCTGGAGATTTACCAATTCCTTCTACCGTATCTGTACCAACGCCACACTCAAAGGTGACATCATTAACTGTAGAGAAACCTGATTCAATGATGATGTAACCTAGAGTTTCATCATTTCTGACTTTATCAGTATCCTCTGCAACAGATTTACCGATGTAGATCGCCGAAGCAGTCGGTACATTTTTACGATTGCCGTTACATGCCCAGAAGACAGACCAACGAGAGTCGTTGAAGCTCATCACTTGACCAAGAACAACTGGAGAAGTGTAGGTATTTACTGGAGTAACCTGATCAATAGCATAACTATTTTTATAAGTCGTTTTTGTGCTATTAAACTTGAATGCCTCCATATCTACACCACACTCGGCGGCTGTATATGAACCCTCTTCCACTACCATTACATCTACATCAACTGCTGTAAATGTCGCAGTTCCTGTATCTGCACGCTGAACAATCAAGTCGAAACTTGTATTGCCGATATTGGTAATACGAGTTACAACTGGGGCATTGTTCTGATCAGCAATTCGAGGCGTCGCCACAACCACCATAGAGTGGTAGTAGTTTGGTACATTTACGCGAACCCAACTATCAGTTCCAACAGAACTCACAGTTGTACGGTAAAGTTTTGGGGTCTGATCTTTAGTTGTAGTAAATGTGACCGTTGATCCCCAAACAGTTCCTGCACTGTTAACCGCTTTTACTGTGTAGAAGTAAGGCGTGTTATCAATCAAGCTTGAAAGTGCAGAGCTCAATGAACCAATAGAATTAGTTCCAAGAACCACACTGTTATCCCAGTTTTC
>DDLT01000059.1 GCA_002340265.1 Lentisphaeria bacterium UBA2565
TGGAGTTACTTTCAACTTTGTCAACAAGCTGAGCTCCGTAGGAGCTACATCTTTGTAGGTGTGAAACACAAAGTAACAGTTCAAGCGCCGTAGGTGCGACACCTGAGTTCAAAAGATGTCGCACCTACGGCACTCAATAAGTTCCCGACTGATAGTTCTACAAAGATATCGTCTCTACGAGACTGTTGCGGTTCAATCGAGAGAATCATTTGAAATTCTGCCTCAACAACAACCCTTGGCTGGAACATAGCTTAATCTCTTCTTTGTTGCATATCTGCAACTGCCTTGCAACTTCCTGTTGCAGCCCTGCAACTTGTTGCATCCTCTTTCTCCTCAAAACAGAGTTGGCACACTAATTGCTTTTTGTCTTATCGAATTTATCGGAGGCATTAATGGCATTGGCTGTGACAATTTGGAACAATCGAATCTCACCAGTTTTTGATGTGGCGACCCGTGCTTTAATTATTAATAAAGACAGTTCGGGGGAACATGGTCGTCACATCAAAAAACTCTCCAAGCATATTGTAGAAGATCTTACAGCAAATCAAGTCGATGAGCTGATCTGCGGCGCCATTTCCAAAACCCTTTACTACAGACTGATCGGGCAGGGGGTTGTCGTGCATCCGTTTATTTCCGGCGATGTTGAAGAGGTTCTTATAGCCTGGCAGGAAGGCAGACTGCATGAACTTTCATATTCCATGCCGGGTTGTCATCGTCGCAGAAGAATGAACTGCTGCAAACAGAAACCACAAAGGAGATAGTATGATTATTGCAATTACTACATCGGGAAATGAGCTGTCGGCACCATTGGATCGTCGATTCGGGCGTGCACCCAAATTTTTAGTTTATAACAGTGAGACTAAAGAGTTTTCACTAAAAGATAATACCCAAAACTTGAACGCGCCGCAGGGTGCGGGAATTCAGGCTGCACAGAATGTGGCGGAAACCGGAGCGAAAGTTGTGATTACCGGACACTGCGGTCCCAAGGCGTTTCGGGTGCTTTCATCCGCAAATATCGCAATTTATAATACAGAAGCTACAACTGTCCAGGAGGCTATCTCACTTCTTGAAGAAGGCAAGCTGGTTGAAGCTGTTCAGGCGGATGTAGAAGGACACTGGGTATAATTATGCAGATTGCAGTGGCATCCGGTAAAGGCGGCACAGGTAAAACCACAGTATCCGTCGGACTCGCTCAGGCCTACGATGCGCCGGTTATTTATCTTGACTGTGACGTGGAAGAGCCGAACGGTGCAATATTTCTCAAACCGGAAAGAAAATTCCATACAGACGTTAATGTTCGAGTCCCTCAGGTTGATAAAGACAACTGCGTCGCCTGTGGCAAATGTTCAGAACTTTGTCAGTTCAATGCCATTATTACAATGGGTGGCGCCGCAATGGTATTTCCTGAAATGTGCCATAGTTGCGGAGGCTGCGTACAAATCTGCCCTGTTGGTGCCATCTCAGAAACCGACAACTGTATCGGCTCCGTCAACTGTGGTAGTTCTTCGCAGATTACCGCTTTGGAAGGTGTACTCAATATCGGACATGCCATGGCGCCTCCATTGATAAAAGCAGTAAAAAAACATGTTCATAAAGATGTTTTGAATATAATCGACTGTCCGCCGGGCACTTCATGTCCGCTGCTTGAATCGGTCAAAGGTTCCGACTTCGTGATTTTGGTGACCGAACCGACACCCTTCGGGCTTCATGATCTGAAACTCTCCGTGGAAACCATGCGAGAGTTACAACTTCCGTTCGGCATCATCATCAACCGTTCGGACTCCGGAGATGACAGAGTAGTGAACTACTGTAAAGATGAAGGGATTCCACTTCTACTGGAAATTCCCGAGTCACGCAAGATTGCCGAAGCCTACTCCCGCGGAGAAACCGTAGTGCAGGCTGATTCGAGACTAAAAGACAATCTGGAAGGCCTTTTGACTGATCTTATTGAAACTTATGGAGGCGGAAAATGAAAGAAATTGTCATTATAAGTGGAAAAGGAGGTACCGGAAAAACCTCCATCACCAGCTCTTTCGCCTCTCTAGCGGAAAACGCGGTTTTGGCGGATTGCGATGTCGATGCGGCAGACCTTCATCTGATTCTTGATCCGGAAGTCAAAGTTGTAAACGACTTTATTTCCGGCAATCTTGCCGTCATAAAAAGCGACGAATGTCTCGGTTGCGAAGTTTGTCTGGATGTTTGCAAATTTGACGCGGTAGTTCGCCAAGGCGACGGATCGTTTAAAATTGATGCCAACTCCTGCGAAGGATGTGGCGTCTGTGTAGAATTTTGTCCCGCGTCCATAATTGAATTCCCTCAGAGACATTGTGGACAGTGGTTCGAATCGCAGACGCGTTATGGGGCAATGGTGCATGCAAAACTCGGTATTGCCGCAGAAAATTCCGGACGACTCGTCAGCATGGTTCGGCAGGAGGCCAAGCGAATTGCCGAAGAGCAGAAGGCCGATTTGATAATTGTCGACGGACCTCCCGGTACAGGCTGTCCTGTAATCGCCTCCATCACCGGAGCCGATGCAGTTGTAGTGGTCACCGAACCGACACTTTCCGGGCTTCATGACCTAAAACGAACCATGAAATTGACCGCACACTTCGGCAGCAAAACCTTTATCTGCGTCAACAAATGGGATATCAACCCGCAAAACACTGGAGATATTGAACGTTTCGTGGAAAGCTCTGGCTGTCAGTTTATCGGAAAGATTCCGTACAGCAAAGAGGTCACAAAGGCACAGATCGAAGGCAAAAGCGTCATCGAATCTGGAACAGAAGAGATAAAAACTCACATAATAACAATCTGGGAAAACTTAAACTCCCACCTACTAAAAGGATAAACAACTATGAGAATTGCAATTCCTGTCGCAAATGGAAAACTTAACATGCACTTCGGACATTGCGCCGAATTTGCCATGATCGACGTCGATGTAGACAGCAAAAAAGTACTGGTAACAGAAATGATTCCGGCACCACCACATGAACCCGGACTTCTGCCGAAATGGTTGGGAGAAAGGCGTGTCGATGTCGTAATTGCCGGCGGAATGGGACAGCGTGCGCAGCGACTATTTGCCGAAAAATACATCACCGTTCTGGTTGGAGCGTCATCTGACACCGTGGAAAAATTGGTTGACGACTATCTGAACGATCGCCTCACCACAGGCGTCAACCTCTGCGACCACTAAATTTGTTTCAGCCGGGAGTCACTGTCATGTTTTTTCCTTATTTTGCAGGCTCCCGGCTGAACCTTTTTTACAAAAACAAATAAAAACTTACTTTAAAATTGTTATAACATGTTGAAAATTAATGGCTCAATAAAATCAGCCACGGAGTCCACCATGTGCGAAAATGTCAAAATTACGATTTTATCTGACAACCGATCCATTGAGCCCTTCGAAAATGAACACGGCTTTGCAATGGTCATTAAAACCGACGATAAGAAAATACTCTTTGACACCGGTCAGTTCGACGCGCTCTTCAACAATGCCGAAAAGCTCGGTGTTGACCTCTCCAACATCGACACCGTGGTACTGAGTCACGGGCACTATGATCACTCCGGCGGCATGGATTGCATATTGAAAACCGCGGGCAACTCTGACGTTTTTCTCCATTCTGCCAGCTTCCTTCCGCGCTACTCTATTCGCGAAGGAAAAGCCAAACCCATTCAGATGCCGTTAAAGGCGCGCGAAGCCGTGATCAATCATAACGAAGAAAATGTTCACTGGACCTTTTCACCGCGCAACATCACTGCCGAAGTAGGTGTCACCGGAACCATTCCACGTGAAACCGATTATGAAGATGCCGGCGGACCGTTCTTTCTCGATCCGAAAGGTACTCAAAAAGATTCAATCGAAGACGATCAGGCGATGTGGATTGAAACCCCCAAAGGATTGGTCATCTGTGTAGGGTGTTCTCACTCTGGAATAATCAATATCATCAACTACATCATCAAAATCACCGGTGAAAGCAGAATTCACACGCTCATCGGTGGAATGCACCTAGTAAATGCCGGCAATCAACGGGTTGATAAAACAATTGAAGCATTGAATCAATTCGACATTGACCACATCATTCCATGTCACTGTACTGGAGACGCCGCCATTCAGACCCTGATCGACAAATCGGTCAGCAACGTCAAAGCCGGTCACGCCGGAATGGTTCACAAGGTGTAGATTAACAGTTGTTAGCGGTTAGTGATTAGGGCCTAGTAAGTCCACCGCTAAGAGGTGGATAACGTACCACGTAGAACGAATGAAACCACGGAGGGCACGAGGGGCTCAAAACGCTTCGCATTTTTCGAAAGGTGTTTTTTGAACCTCCAATATCAAACTTTCAACACTGCACATCGAACGAAAGCTAAATGCTAATAACAATTCGAAGTGTGGACAAATAAATCCACAATCAGCATTCCACAATTAAAAACTGTTAACTGCTAACTGAAATATAACCGTACACCGTGTGCCGCTCACTAAGAATGCATCACGCAAAACGGCTAGAAACTAATCACTACTTACTAACAAGAACTATGAAAATCAAAGCACTATTCTTTTCTCCCACAAAAACAACTCAGACAATTGTTGAAACTATCGTTCGTTCAATCCCTGACGCTGAAATTCAGTTTGACAACATAACCCACCGAACTAGAGGGCAACGTGACACTGAACTTGTCGATCAGGACTTACTGCTGATCGGAACTCCGGTGTATGCAGGATTAGCTCCCAAAATCATGACTGATTACTTAAAAACTCTTAAAGGCAATAAAACCAAAGCAGTAATTGTCTCAGTTTACGGCAACCGTAGTGCCGGACAGACCAATCGGCAGGTGCATGAAATCATTACGCAAAATGGCTTCGAAACTATTGCAGTCGCAGAATTTGTTGGGGAACATTCCTTTTCCGATGCCGATTACCCGATTGCACCAAACCGCCCTGATGCGGACGATTTAAAAATCGCCGAACAGTTTGGTAAACAGATTGCAAGATCTTTTCACAAGAGGCTGAATCCGGATCTAATCGGAGAAAAGCCGCATAACGAATCACCGGAACTACTCTTTGACCCCCCAATGGTTAATGAGAATTGTGACAATTGCGGCATCTGTAGCCTGCTTTGTCCGGTAAACATAATTGACGAAAACAAAACCGACTGCATTGGATGTGGTGCCTGTGTCAGAAACTGTCACAACAAAGCACGAACCTTCCCGGAAAAGATCCAGCAGTTCCAAGTGAAACTAAATCAAACTTGTACTTCTCGTAGAGAACCGAAGTTAACTTACTCTATCTAAAGGCTTCGAAATCAAACCACGGAGGGCACGGAGCGTCGAAAGCTCCGCTTTCTCCGTAGATCTAACGAGACAGCACCACAGAATACACCAAACATACAGACCATTTTACGTAGCACATAACACGCACCACGTAGAACGAATCAAACCACGGAGAGATCGGCAAACTCAGCGTCCTCTAACTCTGTACCGCTAACTGTACACCGCTCACTGCTAACTGCTGTTAAACCACGGAGGGCACGGAGCGTCGAAAGCTCCGCTTTCTCCGTAGATCTTTTATAAACCGCTAACAGCTTTTACCCCTGTCCGCCGTAAGTGAAACGGAGGAGGAACCGCCACATTCAGCATTCCACGTTCACACTTCCGCATTCATCATAACCGCTCACCGTACACCGCATACCGCTAACTGATTTTCAGACGCGAATAATCGGCTTCGCCAGCACTGGGAACGCCGAGCTCCTGCTCGGCATACTCAGCGTCCTCCGCGTCTCCGCGTGAGAACTTCGCATCACGTAGTACGTACCACGTAGAGCGAATAAAACCACGGAGAACACGGGGGACTCGAAGTGCTTCGTACTCCTCATCGGCCTACAACTCTGTACCGCTCACCATACACCGCATACCGCTAACCGCTGTTACCCTGTCCGCCGTAAGTAAAACGAAGAAGGAACCCCGAATTAACACGAATGACGCGAATACTCGGCTTAGTGATTTTTCACTCTTCGCTATTCATTCTTCATTATAAAAGAGCTCCTGCTCGGCAAACTCTGCGTTCTCAGCGCCTCCGCGTGAACAGGTAGTCTTGGTTATTTACTAAACGCTTTTTTTCGATGTTTCTCTAATAGGGTTTTGTCAGGAAGAAAGCAAGTTGGCAAAGCCATTTGAGCCCCTTCGAATTTGACAAAGTGCTCCTCAAAAGCTTTGTTTGTTGTATAGTCTTTAAGATTAGGACTTAAGATCATGCGATAATCATCATCAAATGTAATTAAGTGACGGTCAAAAGCGGCATCATACGTTGCAGAAAGACAAAGACCATTCGAGGGATTCATTCGATTTCTCTCATCCTCTGCCCAAGCAACAATATGACTTGCTCTAAGAACTTCTGGAACATTTAACCCTGTAATACAACATTGTCCATTATAAGACTGTAGAACCATTTTACGGAAAAACCCTTGATTCACACGAGCTTTAACGGCTCTCAAAGTTTCTTTTCCTTCTTTAGTAGAGAAGTCTACATTAGTTTCAACCAATCGTTTGATACCACTGACTTCGACGTTTTGCATTTTGCGAGAGACTTCAACTGGTTTCGCATATTTAGTATTATAAATATTCCAAAGGCTATCCTCATAGGGAGCAATAATCAGAAACTCTTTATAACTTCTAAGAGCTGCCGAACAGAAACGGTCACGCCAATAACTTACAGGAGTTTCGTCAACAAATATCCCAGTGGCTTTATGGTAAGCTTTCTGCTGTTCCAGAACAAACTGGTAAAGTTCATCGATCAATTCCACATCACTAATCGACCAAACATCGCCATAACGTTTCTGCAAATGCGGGTGTTTAGCAAAAATACCACCAAGCAAATCAATTGCCCGAATATAAGAAGGAGCCTTACGACTCCCATCCCGATTATTCTCAAGTATAAATTGTGTAAACTCTTTTTTCATGGAACCCAGTTATTTAGCAGACCTTCTTTGCCACTCAGATTCAGAAAGACCTACACGAGATAAATTAGCAGCATAGCTGTTTGCAAGTCTCTGAGCAAACTCTGGTTTTAAATCACAAAGATAAATAAACTTATTTTCAGATCCATGAGCGGTGAATATCCATTTCTTGTCATCTTGTTGGGCTATTATCGGGCTGTTGGCTTTATTAGGTTTAAACATAAAGGATTTTAAAAGAAAAGATTTGGTATCGGCTTTGAGGTAAATATAGCCTTCTCCCTCCTTAATCACAAAGTCAAAAGTATCATCGACACTTACTTTCATTGGCAGAAACAGGAAACTTCGTCCCCCCCTATTAACCCTTTCTCCATCACATCTTGGTTGCAGACATACAAAATATTGCAGCACCTCTCCAGTAAACTGTTTTACTATTGTGCCCAGAGTTAATTTTGGACAGAAAGTGTGATAATGTGTGACCATTGAAAAAAGGATAGACAATTCATTATTTACCTTTTCTGAACACTCTGGGTTCTTACTACAACTAAAAGCTTGAGTCAATTTAGTTATTGATTTTTTACTGCCTCCTGACTTTATTTTTTCGAGTATTATCCCCCAGCTAGGTGTTTGTTTTTTTATCTTTGAAGGACTGATATTCTGTATCCCCTTTTTCACGAGTTCTTTAAGTTTCTTAACTGCTTCAATATTGCTTTTTTTTAATTTCATATAGTTCCGAAACTGCTTGTTTGAGTTCAGAGCCGAGTCAAAGTAATCGTTAATGCTTGATTCGCTGATATTTGCACCTGTATCAGCATCTTGAACAATTGCATTTATGACATCAGAAAAAAGGGGATAAAACTGCTCTTCTGCATCTGAAGGGACTGGCAGTAAACTTCTATGAGTCAAGTATGCTGAATCTAACTGGGGGTTGAAGGTCGAAATAATTCTGTTTGTATTGCACCTAATTGCATTTATAGAAGTTAAACAAGCATTGCTTAGTAGTCCATTAGTCATTTTTGAATACTCAGGAACAATTTCCTCAACTAATTCAGAATATGAACGAACTCGCGCTTTGTTGTCTGGAATATGCTCAAACTGTGTTTCAAGTTCAGCTTTAGCCCAAATGCAAATTCTTAAGCCACCTTTTTTTATAACAAATGGATCCTCACCATCTACCTCAAAATTTTCAGGGTCTAGATCTTTTATACTTTGAAGAATGGTATTTAAATCGCTTTCTCCAGTATAAATAAAAACTAATCTTTGCTGTCGATCATCTAGTGTACAAAATGCTTCTTTTATGACTTCTTTAGTAAATTTACCTCTTTCATCTACAACATCATCTACTTCTTCATCATCCACACCTTCAATAGGTTCAGGAGCTGTTAAAGAAATTCTCCAGTCCAAAACTGAGACGTCTGATTTTATAACTAATGACGCCGCTTGACTCACATCGTCTAATGAGGAGGGTTGAAACGCTGTAAAGAATAAACCAGCACCTGAACAATCTTTAGAGGTCTTTTCTAAATCAAATGCATGTGGATCTCCAGGAGATGAAGTTATATAAATTTGGTCATCAACAAAGGCTACTGTTTGTACAAACTCTCTAAGCAAAGTTTGAGTTCTATCTTCAAACGCATTCGACATTACTTTTCCTCCTCAAGGCGTGTTATGGCAAATGTTACGTTACTCTTCTCTCTCGGTTCAACGAGATTTATTTCATAGCCACTATTTTTAAGGACATCACGGGTTACATACAGTCCCATTCCTCGACCACGACCAGAAGGAGTCACTTTCTTTGAATATCCAAACTCAAATATCCGATCTTTATTATTCTCGGTTATTGCAGGACCATTATTTGAGATATAAAAACCATTATCATCAGCGTGAAAGCGAATTATCTTTTCAGTGCTTGCGTCTGTTGTTTTAAGCCAATAGACTGCATTGTCGACAATATTCACAAATATAGGGAAAAAAGTTGATCTAAGACCATAGATTGCTCTTTTATTAAACCCTTTCGTAACTTTTAGTGTTGTATTGTGTCGTCGAAACCGTTCTTTGAAGAGGTCGAGAATAAATACAGATATTTCTTTATATGGAATACTTTCTTTGGATCTATACATTCTCCTATCTAATGGGGCAAAAAGAGCTAAATATTTGTCCAAATGCTCAAAGCTATACCGAAGGCTCGTATAAGTTTTACTAAATTTTTCGTCGACATCACTAAAAGCTTTTAGTTCTTTAATGTTTCTTTTTATGGTAGAAGCTGTGCTAATAAATTCGTGATGAATAACCCCCACAGCTAAGCCAAGCTGACTTAATTCAACATCTTTCTCGACTTGCCCCTGCAATGTAGATAAGTCTTCAACAAGTGAATTACTTATATCATTTAACGAAATTAATTGACCGTTCTTATCCTTTTCAAGAACAAGAGAGTCAAGTTGAGTTCGAACATTGTCAAGTAATTCTGTATGCTTATCAACTTCAGAGGTTATTCTATCTTCATATTCAAGACGTTTATCAATCTGCTCCGAATCATCCATTTCATTGAGGTTCATTCTTGCAAACTCTGATTTTATCGTTGCTAAAGATTTATTTAGATCAACCATTATTCCATTTGATAACTTTAAAACTCGCTCTTGAACAGTAGCTGCAATAGACTTTGTATTCTTACTTTCTTGAGAAACCTTACTCTCTGCAGAGGATGATAATTCATCTATAGCCTTCTTCAAGCGCATCCTTTTGTCTAGTATAACACCATAGTAATCTTTATAGATGTTTGTTAAAGATAGAATCTCTTTTTTTGCAGGGATAAAAATGTTAACAGAATTTTCATTAAGAGAATCATTATACGACTGCCAGTCTTCCCTTAACTGTTTATTAAGAGCGAAGCCTTTAGGAGGCTTTATAGTAAATTCCTTTTCAAGTTCATCAAGTTGCGAGACCGCTTCTGATTCGGTTTTAAGCAGTCTGCGTTCAAGGTCATCCTTTGAACGAATACTCTTTAGTGATTCAAAATTATCCTTTGATGTCTCCAAAATTAACTTCGTTCTATCTGCAATTTGCGACTTCTTGTCAAAAAAGTTTTTTAGTTGGTCTTCAAATTTTTTCTTCTTTTCTCCTGCTTGCTTGTCTCGCTTAATCCGTGCCTTATTTATGGTATCGAACTCTGCCTTTCGTTGAGTCCACAGCTCAGATTTTGGCCCTCCTTTTTTAGTAAAAAAATCACCAGCAAGTTGGATAAAAAAGTTTTCCAGAATTTCCTTAAACTGTCGATAAGCTTTATTCTCTATGAACCCTTCTCTACCAGCCTTCTCAATTAGTTTCTGGTTCGTTGCATGTGAAATCTCAATCGCCCCATACATTCGTCGGTATGAAAAAAAAGCAGATGAGGCACTCTTACTTCGTCTTTCTTCAAACTTCAGGAAATCATAGCCTGTATCACCATATGGCAAGATTCTGATACCGTCGCGATAAATGTAAAGTCCACCAAGAACATTGCATTTATTTGCCAGATATTTATACTCATCTCCATTCAACTTGGATTCGTGTTCTTGCCCCTGTAAATAGTTAAAATCAATAGTGAAAGCACCACACAAAGCTTTATGACCATTAGCTCCAGACCAGATCACCTCATGATCGGTAAAAGTCTCTTCATTATAAACAGTCACAGTTCCCTTGAACTGGCCATATTCATCAAAATGTCCTTTTATATGATGGTCTGCCTTTTTACACTCTTCTGGGGTAAAAAATTCAGTATCTGATATAATATCTTTAAAACTATTTAAATCACTAGTTTTATAGTCTCTAAATGCAGTTAACATTTGTGATTCAGAATCTTCACTCATAGTATTAGTAAAGCCAATAAGCATTTTCTGCATCGAGGAAATGTCACCTGTGTTGTAGTCTGCATCCATAGAAACAGATAAACTTTCATCGACTGGACAAATATAAAAGTGTGTCCCTGGTTTATTCCCATTAAGTTTAAGATTCCAGAAAAAATCGTGTAATTTATTAGGATCTACATCAAACTGAGCTAATTGCCCTATCAGACGCTCATATGCATCTTCTCCAATTTTATTTGCAGAATAGAGCAAATCAACATGTTTTCTGAAGTTATCAACCAACTCTATCACGTAAGTTCTATCGGGGATTTTGCTGTCGGGGAGCTCATGCAATTCAACTTGAATATCTTCAAGAGAGAGACCAGGCAAAGAAAATATTTCCCAGTTAACAAATGCAACAACCATATTTTTGAGCCCATCACCCCTTAGAGCACGGCTGACAACAAGAACCTGAGGTCCAATTGTTGAAATGGCTAATCGCCCAACCCCTTTTTCTCCCATTACTGGCCTTTCTACCTTATCAAAGGGGTTAAGTCTGACTTGCTTTCCAAACTTACTATCTGTTCCGATTGTTAGCCACTTTTTCTCAAAGTCAGCCAAAGTCATACCATAACCATTGTCTCTCAAGACTAATAGCTCTTTGTGCCTCATAAAGTCTATTTCAACGTTATCGGCATAGGCATCATAAGCATTCTTAAAAAGTTCGCTAATAGCTGTAGGGATACTTGCGATTTGTTGTCTTCCTAGAAGGTCTAGTGTACGAGCGGATACTTTAAAATTTGCCATTGTTATGACTCCTTATAATTGCTTGACCAATGCGTTTGGCATATTCAGGAGGAACTGCATTTCCAATTTGACGGGCGATAGCAGAATGACTACTGCCATAAAATTTATAATCTATCGGAAAGGATTGCAATACAGCTCCTTCCCTTAATGATAATGCTCTGTTTTCTTCTGGATGGACAAATCTTCCATTTGATACACTAAAGAACTTTGTTGTTATTGTTGGTGATGGTCGATCCCACCAAAGCCTTCCAAAAGTATCTTTAAAGGAGGAATCTCTGCCGATGAAACACTTTAACTGTAGCTCTGGGTCATTCGCGAAGCCCATTCTATTGCCACCATCTTTTTTTACTTTCTTTAAACGTCTTAGGGTTATATCAGAAATATTTGGGACTGAATGTAAAAATTCTGTTTTGTCTTTTGTTCCTGCTTTAATTTTAGCAAACTTATTATGAGTTCCTATAACATCTCGAACAACAAGCTTTTCTCCTTCACCTTTCTTTGGAAAAACTTTCTCTCCTGAAATTCGATTTGCAACAAGTGTAAAACGTTTTCTGTTCTGAGGGACTCCATAGTCATTAGTGTTGTGAACTTCAAAGTGAACTTTATACCCTTTCCCTTCTAGCCATTCAATAAATTTTTCGAGACCACTCTCTTTTTTCTTTCTGAGTACTCCTGGAACATTTTCAACTACAACATAGCCAGGCTTGAAGTATTTAACGAAGCGTTCAAACTCCATTAATAGACTTTTAGATTTCGTTGATTTACTTTTATCGGTATTAATAATGCTCCAGAATTGACAAGGGCTACAGCCAATAAGTATCAAGTTGTCATCATTCTTTTGTAGGTTGAGTTGTTTTTCTAACTCTTGCGCTTTTAGATTAAATACATCGGCATGAATAAATTTATTTTCCCCGATATTAGCTTCATAGGTTTCTTTGCAAGCCTTTTCATAGTCTATACCAGCCAGCACGTCAATACCTGCCATCTGCATTCCACAGCTCATACCGCCACCACCACAGAAAAAATCAACAGCTTTAAGTGGAGTTCTGTATTGACTTTGCTTCTTATCTTTCATTAAAAAAATCTCTTATATCTATGTTTAAGGCATTCGCTAACTTTTGTAGGTTAGTGAGGCCAATACTTTTTTCGTTTCGTTTTATCTATCCGATATAAGCACCTTTAACTAAATCATAAAATAATCTATCTGTTTTTTGTGATTAGAATAAGTCGATTTACCTGGTGTTTCAGTTCTTTTAGAGTATCAAAATATCAGATAAAATCAAAGGTTTTTTTTGATCTTTCATCATTACCTCTTTGGGCTATATAGAGTACAAATTGCGACCGATAGTGCGACTAGCTATAGGTAGTAATTGACTAATTTTTATTTGGCGATGAATGAAGTAGTTGTTCCCAAAGACTTAGCGACTATTTCTGAGGTTTCAGGATTCGATCCTGAGAGTTCAGTGCCCGATACGAAGGCTTCAGGATTCGATCCTGAGTAAGCGTCAACTTTGGA
>DDLT01000071.1 GCA_002340265.1 Lentisphaeria bacterium UBA2565
GATCGTGGGCAGAAGGATATGGGCACGCAGTGGCTTGGCGGCGAAGGCTTTTATAGATTCTCTTCTGCTGAAGATTCACATTCTGTTCACACAAAAGGAACAATTGCTGTCGGAGATAAATTTTCTCTTAAGCTTGGTGCTACAGGTCAGGATTTTGGCGATTTGAAAACCGGCGATAAATATGACAATGAGTACACCGATTACCGTCAGTGGGGACTGAACCTTCGTGGACAATATTGGTTTGATAACGATCACTCTTTCTATTTCGGAGCTGATACATTTGAACAGGATGATGTGGATCGTGTTCACAAAACTACCGCGGCTGAACCTTGGCATGGTATCGCTCCCGGCTCTGACAAACGCCGTACTTACGATCATCAGCGTGATGCGGTATTTGCCCGTTATCAGGTTCGTAATGGCAAAGGGTTCATTCACGAAATGGATTTGGGAGCTTCTTATCAGTTTATGGAGGAGAACTACTTTAGACACCGTAGTAATGATGATACGGAAACTGCTGACACAGAAGTTGGAACTCTTGCAGCAAATCTACGTTTACAGACTCTCTCTGATTTTGGAACTTGGGATTACGGTTTCGAGTTTGCACATGACAAAGTGGATGCAACTCAAGTTCGCTATAATCCGGACGGAACAGTTAAAACGATCTACGATCAGGGTTTAGTGGCTGATAATGCGGATTATTATACATATGCGTTGTTCTTGCAGAATACCTACAAATTCAACCCCAATTGGGAATGGATCAACGGATTTCGTTATACTTGGAACAGAATGGAAGCTGGCAAGGTTAATATGGACGGAGGTTCAAAAGATCCAGTGACTGGCATTCCCGCAAATGCTAATAGTATAACCGAAAGTCTGAATGGAAACTGGGATGCTCCTGCTTTTAGTTCTCGTTTGCTTTGGTATTTAAATGATGAGTTGACTCTTTATGGTGGAGTTTCAACAGGATTCCGTGCTCCGAACCTTTCAGACTCTACCCGTGATGACGAGTTCGGTGGCGGTGAAGAGGCTCCGACGGCTGATCTTGACTCAGAGAAATTCGTTTCTTATGAATTGGGAATGCGTCTGGAGGAGTCGTCAGGATGGTTGAACATGACCACATACTATACACAGATGTTTGACCGTATTGCACGTCTTGAAAAACCAGATAATACTAAGGCAAATCTGGAAGAGGGCTTTGTTTACGGTTTTGAAATTGCCGGTGAATATTACCTGACAAATACATGGAGTATTTTCGGTGATGTGGCATGGCAGTATGGTAGTGAAGAAAATTATCCTGAACGTGATCTTTCAAGCCCTACAGAAGATATTCCAGTTTCAAGAATTATGCCGCTTACTGCAACTACCGGCCTTCGTTATGAACCGGTCAGCTCTAAATTCTGGGGTGAGTTGTACGTGGATATGGCGGATCAGCAGGATCGTTATGCGGAAGCTGAGAAAACTGACAACCGTTTCCCTCCTGGCGGTACTCCAGGCTACGCAACTTTCAATGTACGCGGAGGTTATCAGCTGACTAAAGATACGGCGGTGACAGTTGGTGTAGAGAACATCTTCGATAAGTCTTATCGAGTTCACGGTTCAGGCGTCAACGAGCCGGGTGTGAACTTCATCGTATCGCTTAGAACTAACTTCTAAATTGTGAGAAGATAGAAGTTAGAGTAGAGAAGCAGGACGCTGCTTTTTGTAAGGTCAGCCCGATTCGATAAATAGTCGTGTCGGGCTGATCTTTTTTATTTACACCCGAATGGATTAATCATTTCGACATCTTCTTTTGAGACACGTTTCTCCAATGTTCCGATGAACACACCTTCATGAATAATGACAAGAAAAGTCTTAAAGAATAGCTTTTTGCGAAATACGGGCGGTTTCCCAAGCTGTTCATACAATCGCATGAAGTCGTCGCTAGAAACAGAAGTACCACTGTAGTGATCGTTATTATTACCGATTATGGCAATTGCACAGAGAATTGCCGCTAAAAGAAAAATTATAATCATAATATCCGCTGTCATAATCACTCCATGTTTAGTTCGTAGTTGCAGTTTAATCTGAGTGCTTATACGAACAGTTTAAAGCCGATTAAATGCTTTTTACATAAAAATTTACTATGACATTTATGATACTGAAAAACAGGAGGGTTTATCACGCTGATTGTGCATATAATTAGTTGCTCGAAAAAAGTGAGAAAAACTTGCTTAAATCAGTTGTAAACTAATAATATTTCATTAACTTACGCTCACGCTAACCACTCTAAGACCCGATAAACTAAGAAATTGGTATTAAGCGAATCTTCAGTCCCTTTTGTAAAAACGAAAGGAATAAGCTGAAGGCAATAGTTGTAAACAACTTTTTATTAGGTGTTTTATAAATGAAAACATATCTTCCAAAAGTAGATGAAATTGAACGTAAATGGTACGTTGTTGACGCAGCTGGTGTTCCAGTTGGTCGTTTGGCAACTAAAATTGCCGACGTTCTACGTGGTAAAAACAAAGCAATTTATACTCCTCACTTGGATACAGGTGACTTTGTTATTGTTATCAATGCAAAAGAGTCTTACTTCACAGGTAAGAAAAGCGAAAACAAAGAGTACTGGAAGTACACTGGTCACATGGGCGGATACAGCACTACAACTGCTAAAGAAATCCGTGCAAAAAAACCTGAGTACATCATCGAACACGCTGTTAAAGGTATGATCCCTAAAGGTCGCCTTGGTCGTGCTGTATTGAAAAAACTTTATGTTTACGGCGGAAGCGAGCACCCACATGCTGCTCAGAAGCCTGAAGCATTAACACTGGTTTAAGGAGATAGTTGACTATGGCAGACACAAACGAAATCTGGACAGTTGGACGTAGAAAAAGCGCGGTTGCTCGTGTTAAAACTACTGAAGGTACAGGTCAAATTCTTGTTAACGGTAAAGAGATCGCTGACTACTTCACAGTTGAAGCGCAAGCTGGTTACCTAATGCAGCCTATCGAACTTACTGGCGTTGCTGGTAAGCTTGACTTCAAAATCAACGTAAAAGGTGGCGGAATGGCTGGTCAAGCTGGCGCAGTTCGTCACGGACTAGCACGCGCTATCGAAAAGTGGAGTCCTGAACTACGTAGCGTTCTTAAAGAAAGCGGTATGCTTACTCGTGATTCACGTGTTAAAGAACGTAAGAAACCTGGTCAGCCGGGTGCACGTAAAAGATTCCAGTTCTCAAAACGCTAAGTTGTTTTTGGAATATATCTTTCAAAACCGTCTTGTTTCAGCAAGGCGGTTTTTTTGTATCTAGCTAATGTGTGGAGTAGTTTGCAGAGCTCTTTCGCCGCTTTTGCATGACCACGACTCACAATTTTCGGAGAAATGCCTTGTAACCATACTTATTAACACTATAGAATTAACCGGTCATTAATTACTCAACCAAGGAGAAACAAATGTATCAAATCACAAAAAAACATATCCTACTGACTACACTTCCGCTAATTCTACTCTTTCTAAGCAGTTGCATCGGTCCCAGACTTATTCCTATAAATAAATCCACGACCTCATACTTTAATGGAGAAAATATAGAAATTAATGCAGTATATACCGAACGACTTCGGAAAAGCTTAACTATCTATATCAACCAAAATTTAGTCATTGATCAACTATTAGGAGACCCCACTCCCACACCTTACAACAAACAGGCTCCGCATATGCGGAAACTTACATATAAGGCAATTCATGGACAATGGAGAGAACATTCAGTACGGGTCGAGAGCAGTATGAATATCGCTTCTGCACGACTTTATCCAGACTGTGAAATTTTTATTGATAACAAGTTTGTATGCACAATCTCTTTCTAGCCATCCGCATCAAAGGCTACTTCTTTTCCACATTTTAATGGGGAAAGACAGTAATATTTGGTTTTGGAGTGGATCTTTTTCAAGATTTATCAATTTTTTTACCAAATAAGATTTAGTCACTGGCACTATTCTTCTGCACAGCTCCATAGGGACCGAAAGTTGATGCGTTACCATCGTTTATAAAGAAACTGTTGTAGCCTGCTGTTCCATCTTCGCAAACATATGCAACAACCATTGCTGGAACAGTCCTTTTTTCGTAATAAAAATAAGAAACCTTTGTTACAAATATTCTATTTTTTTCAACAAGAACTCCCCAGCTTTTGATTTTATACTTTTTTTGCTCTGTTCCCATTCGAATAAAACCTGTACCATCTTTATTGAATTGAAACGTTTTGTTCAAGTGTGGCATATCTCTTTTAACAAACTTGTATGTACCATAAAAAATATCTGGAACCTCAGACGTCACCTCAGCAGACTCTCCCTTATAAGTGATTTTTTTTATTTTATCAGCATTAATCACATGGGAATTAGCATAGTCATGAATTAATCCAGCAGAAGGGACTATCTTGATGCCACTCGAAACAGCCTTGTCGGGAACAGACAATGACTTTACCTGCAATACTGTCTCTGGCTTTGGTCTAGGATTGTTCCTCTCCCACTGTGTTATTTTTTGTTCTCTTTTTTTCCTAAAACTATTGCGAGCCTGATTGTGCATCTCTGTGATTTGCTGATGTTCATAATTAATATGCTCACCTGGCCCAAAATCTCGACTAAAGAACCTATCTTGAGATGCTTGTAGCTTCGCGTACCACTTATTATTTAGCTCTTCCCACTGATTTTCCAAATCAGCAACATAAGAGACTCTGCTTTCTTTCCATTTGTTAATGGCTACTTGCATCTTTTTTGCGTCTTTCAATAACTCTTCTATTTCGGGACTATTTTTATAACGTTGAGCCGCTTCAAAGCTCTTGACTGCGGCACTCCATCTAAAGGATGTCCCATTATCTCTGCCCTTATTTATATGTAACGCATAGCCAGTTCTGATTACCCCATCAGAGGCAACGTCTGTATTATTTATTTCTTTTGCTCTTTCGAAGGCAACTAAAGCATGATTGAACATCTTTTTCTGCTCAAACTGTTTTCCATCTGCAAGAAACTTGTTGTATTGACATTTTGATAGAGAACTCTGCACCTCTTTATCATCATGAATTTTAAGAGCATCTTGATAGAAGGAAATTGCCTGCTCATAGTTATTTTTAAATTCATAGTCCTTTGCTTTTTTAATCAACTCTAAATATTCAGCTTCACTTTCTACTTTAGTAAAGGTATTGCTTGTCTCATCGTGAGAGGCGCTTTCCGCCACTAGAGTTTCACTAGGCTTATGGCTATATTTAGTTCCGCCCATTTTCCGTGCCCCTTTACGATCTCTTTTAGTAAGAGTACAACCCACCATAGCAAGAAGAAGCAATGCACACACAGTGCTACGAAAGAACCAAACTGCCTTATCTCGAAAAAACTCTGTAATAAATGTGACATTGTTCATAATTTTCTCCGTTTGTATTATCTGTTTCTATAAAATTTTCTTGCTTCTGATATTAATATTTAGTTCTTTGTCATTTTTCTGGGAGTGCGGTCTTTATCGTCATAACAAACAGTCCGTTTTTCCGAAAAAGGTCACAACTTCGTACATACGGGTAAGTTGTAGCAAAGGTAAAAAAGGGTAGTCACTTTTCGTGACTGCCCTTTTGATTTTGTTTTTGTAAGCTTTTATTCTTCGACGATGGTGATGATGTCGGAGATGTGGAACTCGATTTCGATGTTGTTTTCACTGCTGAAAATTGGGATCAGTTCTACTGGATGGTTTGCATCCAGCTCTATAACCAACGCTCCCGTTTCTTCATTTTTGTACCAAGCGACCATAATTGCGCCTTCCATTGTCGGAATCTGCGCTTTGACTGTATCAATCAGTTCAATTGCCGGGCTGAAGTAGACTTTGTTGTAGCCTGGTTCAGCAGGAGTGATACCGACAATGTTTTGAATTAGGTGAATCGCCGGTCCTGTAGAGTAGCCCATGCAGTGGTTTCCGCCGATTAACGGATTTTCACGGTTACGTGGCGCGAAGAGTTCCGCCCAAGTGTTGGTATCCCCTGCACCGATTATTCCTCCCCAGAAGTAGCGAATTATATTGGCTAAAAGTGCCGTTTCACCTTCTCCACTTAGTACCTCTAAAACAAAGTACATGAAGTACGGTGTGAAGTAGCCTTTGTCGATAAACTTGGCAAATGGCGTTTTATCTGAGAAAAGTTGGCTGATAATTGCCTGTTTCTGCTCCTCAGTGGCAATGCCTCCGTAAATCGCAAGAATATTGGTCTGCCAGCTGCAGGTGTCGGAAAGTTTGTCATTGTACCAGTAGTCGGCAAATGAGTTGGTTTCTTCATTCCAGCATAAACGGCTAATGACTTTGGAGATGCGTTGTGCTTTTTCTTGAAGCTTCAGTGCATACTTGTCATCGCCAACCGCATTTAGAATTGTAGATGCATTTAGTAGTGCACGCGCATAAAGTGCATTTATTGAAACTGTTACACCATGAATTTCCGGCATTCTGAGATCAAGGAAGTATTCATGTTTATTCGGTTCGATATAAATCACATCTTCGTCTGGAACTTGCAGAGAACGCAGATAAGTCAGATGTTTGTAGATATATGGTTTAAACTCTTCGATCAAATCGGTGTCATTTGTGTAAATGTAGTGATGGCGTAGCCATTCCAGATACATTAGGCTTACATCCAATAGGTGACATGGAATTTCCGATGGATGCATTGCCGGCATTTGACCAGTTTCATAGCAACCTGCGATAAATTCACGTAGAGCTTTTTCTGAAGATTGGAAGTCGCCTCTTGAAAGAAAACTGACGCGAGACTGAATCATTGAGTCGCCGATATATTGCGTATGTTCACGCCCTGCGCCATCTAAAATTCGGAAGTTGACATTTGCCTCGATGGTATTGCAGCTGTGCTGCCAGATAAGGTTTAGCAGTTTGTCCGATGATTCAAAGAAGCCTTCTTCGGTAAAGTCACGGCTTACAGTTTTTGCATTAATTTTGCTGACGGTAATCGTGTCCGCTACTTTTCTTGCCATAATCATCAGATAGCGGAAGCCGCGTGGATGGAAATTGATCCAACGGTCTTTTTTTCCGCTGAGAGTGACTGAGTCGGCTGTACGACTTCTACCGGCTTCAAAGGCGGGAAGGAAGCCCCCACTTTCCATTTGTGAACTACAGAAAACATCAACAATATCACCTTTGGTTCCCTCAATTGTTAACTGGGGAAGTGCGTAGTGAACCTGACCAAGGTCAAGAACCACATATTCCAAAGGTTTTATTGGAAAACGTTCCAGTTTGATATCCGGAATGCCAGCTGCTGGTACATAGCGCAGTGATTTGTGGTATGCTGATTCATCAATCGGATTAATTGAGTAAAAACTTGTGAAATTTTCTTGAGCAAAAAGCATTTGTCCGTTTGATAGATCTAAAGGTGTTTTGATCGGACCGATTGTTGACCAACCTGGAAGTGAGTCACTTTCGTAAGTTCGAAGAACGTTAAACTGGATCGGATCGGCATCGATATTCATTGTGAAACCGTATGCGCTGTCTTTCAGCTGCTGGACGATACAGATTTTGTTCCAGCCTTCAAGAATTTTCATAGTCGCGCTCGGTTTGTCAAAGTCAACTAAGAAGTTTGATTCGGTGCTGATTGCACCATTAACCGTTTTATTAACCGCATTTTCACGCAAAAGCTGATCGTTTAGGAACATTTTATAAGGCGTGTCACAGTAAAGCGCATAGTCGACAGGACCTGGAGAATCGGCGTAGAAATAACCTTCGGATACATAAACTCCATTTCTGCCCATGATTTCGGAGTATTCAACACAGGTGCTGTAGTCGTGTCGGCGAATCGAACCGTGTGCAACAACTTTTTTGAACACAGTTTCTGTACAGAACATGTTGGTAATCATGTTCGGTGCAAAATATCGCTTGTAAGTTGAGATTGGCTTTACAATATCCGGGTGAACCCAGTTGTCTTTGGAGAAGTCGGAAGAGTGAAGCCAAGATTGAACAACTTTGTTAAAGTCGATCTTTTCTGTAAAGCCGTAACGTGACGTTTTAGCAAGGTTACAGCTGTAAAGGCAATCTGCACTTCTTACAAACCAGTCTTTACCAGTTGTAAGTTTGGACATTTTATCGATTCTCAAATCCGCCCAGAGTCCACCTTCATCATGGCTAAACTGGTTGAACTGAGTATGATCGGAGTTGAATACGCTGATAGAGATGATGTTATTTCCCGGGTGAAGACAGTAGGATACATCGATTGAATGAACATAGGTTTTATTTCTGTTAAGACTGGATTCTCCGAAATAAATATGGCGTCCGTTGACGAAAAGGTGAAATGTGGAATTTGCCGCAATTAGAAACTCTGCTTCACGCGGAGTCTGATCGAGGTTTACATCGTGTCGGAAAAAACAATATTTATTTGTTTCGCTGTGTGGTTGTGAGAGCCAAATCCAGTCTCCTCTCAAATCCTCAGGTACGTATTGTTCCAGCATTCTTATCGCCTTTGTTAAAATATTTTTAAAAACTATACTTAATTTACAGTAGATATGTAGATAAAAAACGTCGTTTTAGTTTAATTACTTTACCAAACCTCTTCAACTAACAATTTTGTAAATTAGTTATGTAATTTTCTGAACTTAATTCCTGCCTGTTTCAATAATGCTATAGATTTTTCGTCAATTGTGTACAAATCTTTGTAAACAACTTCTTTGATTCCCGAGTTGATAATCATTCGCGTGCAGTAAGGGCAGGGGCTGAAAGTGGTGTAGATTGTTGAGTCTTTTACTGCGATTCCATGATAGGCAGCTTGTACAATTGCATTCTCTTCGGCGTGAGCACAGATACAATCAGTCAAACCTTCTCCCGACTTCACAGTCGTAGAGTTACAACGCTCGCAACCGCCGTCAAAACAGTTGGCAATTCCACGTGGGGTGCCGTTGTAGCCGGTCGAAATGACACGGTTGTCTTTAACAATTACGGCGGCAACGTGTCGGCGACAGCAGTTGCTACGTTTTGCCACAACTTCGGCAATTTCCATAAAGTAGTTATCCCAATCCGGGCGTGCTTTATCTTTAGTCATAATTTATTCCTTTTTATTTATGAAGCTTAAGAAAAGATCCGCTTCAGGCAGTCTCATTAATTTTGTCACAAGTAAGTAACTGAATCCTCCAGTTACAAATGCAGTGAGTGTTGAAAAGAAAGTTCCAACCTCATAATCAACAGCGGTTCTGAAGAATACTACCGCTGTCACAACAGCAATTGTTGTTGCCATAATGATGGAACCGACACCGGCAAACATAGGTTTTAGATGCAGACGACCGATATCTTTTCGAAGTAAAATTGTTAAAAACAGGCAGTTGCAGGCAGATGAGATTGAAGTTGCTAAAGCTAATCCTCCCTGTCTGAGGTACTGCATCAGAATGATATTCAGCACAAGATTGATGAAGAGACAGATGGTTCCGGTTTTTATCGGCGTTTTGATATCTAGTCGACTATGAAAAGCGGGAACAATCACTTTGCTTGCTGCAAAAAATGGAATGCCGAGTACATAAAATATTAACGCGTTAAGTGTCTGTTTTGTGCTTTCTGCATCAAAACTCCCACGTTCAAAAATGACTTGGATTGACTCTTTAGAAAATGTAAACAGAAAAGCCGCACAGGGAATTGTCAGAAAAAAGACTGTACGAAGTGAAAAAGTTAATGACTCTTTAAGTTTTGGAATATTATTGTCACTTGCGGCTCTCGACATTTCCGGCAAGGCGACTGTACTGAGCGCAACGGCAAAAATGCCAATTGGCAGATAAATAATGCGCTGACTGAAATAAAGCGATGCGACCGCCTGTTCACCGATTATCGCTGCAAGAAAGGAGTCGATTAACGAGTTAAACTGATAAAGTCCCGCCCCGATAAGCGCAGGAGTTGCAAGTTTCATCAGATAGTTAAACTCTTTGCCGACTTTGAAGTCAGGTTTAATTTTAATACCTCTCTTTGAAAGCGTTTTGACAAGAATCAAAACTTGAAGAACGCCGCCGATTAAAATTCCGATAGCCAGAATTTTCACCTGTGACTGTTCGTTTGACGTAATTTGAGGCGCAATTCCACCAGCTGATAAAATCATGACGATGTTCAGCAAACTTGACATCATAGTCGGAATAAGGAAAACGTTTAAGCTGTTTAGAACCGCGCTGAGAAGTGCAGTTGTACAGACCAAGACATTAAAAGGAAGAAGCCACGGGATTAGTTGAAGCGTGAACTGTACTAGTTCTGACGGAAAGAAAGGACGTAAAATAAAGGAAATTATGATTAAGATTGCAGAAATTAATGCTAAGAGTAAGGCTGTTACCGAAATGATATTTCCGGCAAATTCGATGGCGGAAGCTTTTCCATGTTCCTGCTGTTTTCTGGAAAAGATAGGAATAAATGCCGATGTCAGCGCCCCTTCTCCGAAAAGTGCACGAAATGTATTGGGAATTTTGAAAGCCCACGCGAATGCACTCATCACAATTCCTGTTCCCCATAAATTTGCGAAAACCATATCACGGGCAAACCCCGTAATTCGGCTTAGCAGAATAGCAGAACTGGTGATAAAAACTCGTAATGCCATTGTTTTGTTATGAGAACTTCGCATTAAGCGCCCCTTGCTTTACTACAACTTTTCCCCATAAAAAGTTGTATAACGAGTAAGATTGTAACTTTGTGTTAAAACAAAAAACACGCCGCATATACGACGTGTTTTAAGATATTAGATGAATTTCAGCAGAGATGTACGACATCGTGCTGCATTGAGAATTGACTTTAAATCAGCTTTCGCTTTTTCTAAATCATCGTTCACAATCAAAAAGTCGTAATCGAGCTGTTGATCCATTTCTGCCTGAGCATTTGCTAAGCGTTTTTGTAGCGATTCAGCAGTTTCGGTTCCGCGTGATTCAAGTCTCTGTTTCAACTCTTCAAAGGAAGGCGGAGTCACAAATACATAAATAATGGAGTCGAAAAGCGAAAACTTGGAAGGCTCTTTCTCTTTCTGTTCAGAAAGCATGCGTTTAATCTGCATTGCCCCCTGCACATCAATGTCGAGGAGCACATCGTTTCCTGCAAGAATCTTTTCTTCAACTTCAGATTTCAAAGTGCCGTAATAGTTACCGTGAACTTCGGCCCACTCAAGAAAATCACCAATCTTGATTTTCTCTTCAAAGGTTGCTTTATCAATAAAGTGGTAATGTGTTCCGTCAATTTCACCGTCGCGAGGAGAACGCGTCGTACAGGAAACCGAGAAGTTTAGTTTATCTTCAGCTTCCAGTAATGGCGTGCAAATTGTCGATTTTCCCGCTCCGCTTGGACCGGACATAAGAATCAGAACACCGGGTTTGTTTTCGAACATATTTCTTAAAACTCTCTACAGGTTGCCGTCGATTTTCATTGCAAGCTGACCCGCCAAGCGACGGTTTCTGAAAAGCAAGTTACTAGTTGCTTTTACTGTCAATAGCGTGCGTTGCGGTTTAGTGTAGTCAAGAGTCAGCTTGTAGTTGATGTTCTGGTACTCAAATTTGTAGATCGACTCTTTCGGGTGAGTTGCACGTTTTTTGTATTCCACGCCAAGGTCACCGATAGTTTTTTCAACCGCGGCGCAGGAGTTAAACATATCTGCGCTAAGCTCTCTAAGTGCATCGTTGCATGGGTCGTAAACTACGCCTTCTACTTTTTGAGCGTCTCTACCGAAAGACATACAACCACTTAGCATTACGCAGCTACAGCCTAGAACTAGAAATGTGAAAAACTTTTTCATAATTAATCCTTATATATTGATGATTCCTAAAAATGTGAGTGAAAAATAGGCTCTCTTAATCGATTATCAATTGATTATTCTCTTTTTTTCATCGGTAAAGCAGTTAGATTCACACGGAATAAAAATTTTACGAGGAACTGTATGAAAAATAATAATATCGAAATTCTTGCTCCGGCTGGAAATATCGCCTCTCTTAAAGCTGCTCTAAAAGCTGGCGCTGATGCGGTATATCTTGGTCTGACTTCTCTTAACGCCCGTCGTGGAGCCACTAACTTTGAACCGGAAAAACTGGCTGAAGTTGTGACGTTGTCTCACGAAAACAACACAGCTGTTTACCTGACTCTCAATATTGATTTGACTGATCGCGAAGTAGGGCAGGCGTTTCGAATTGTCGAGTTGGCCTCACAGGCTGGTGTGGATGCGATTCTGGTTCGTGATCCGGCACTTTTGTTTCTCCCTCAGTTTTATCCGAATGTTGAATTTCACTTCAGTACTCAAGCCGCCTGCTGCAATGATGCAGATATAAAAATGGCGAAGAAGCTTGGTATCAAACGTGTCGTTCTAGCTCGTGAAAACAGTCTTGAAGAGATAAAGCAGATCAACTCTGTAAATGATGTGGAAACCGAAGTCTTTGTACAAGGTGCGCTTTGTTTCAGTATTTCCGGTCGCTGTATGCTTTCAAGCTGGGGCGGTGGTCGAAGTGGAAACCGTGGAACTTGTACAAGTCCATGCCGTGTTCCATGGGGCGCTGGCAAACAAGTCGGAACTGGAACACCATTTTCGATGCACGACCTATCAGCCCCTGCTAAAGTCCCAGAACTTTTAGACGCAGGCGTTAACTCGCTGAAGATTGAAGGACGCCTGAAGAAACCTGAATGGGTTGCCGATGCGGTTTCGCTTTATAAAGACGCGATCGAAAACAAAATCGTAGATGATTGCAAAGTAAAAACACTGGGTGATTATACTGGACGCAAAGTGGTTGATTCTTTTCTTGCCGGTTGTACAACCGGTTTGACCGGCCGAAGTGGTCGAATTGTCTCTGAGTTTGAAGATGACGAACAGCTTGAAACTCCTCAGCAAACTGAAAAAGAAGAGAGTGTGAAAGTTGAGACCCTGCTTTCGATTTCACTAAGTGTGACTGGCGCGAAAATTGTCCTTTCTGCAAATTGTGGAGAACACAGTTTCGAACGTGAAATTACCAAAAGCAAAGCCGGCAAACGTGCTGTTCCAGTTTCCGACGCTTTATCAGAAATCAAAGCTATGGGCTTTGAAGGTATCTCTGAAATCAGCTACGAATGTGATGATTTGGAATTTCCTGTCGCCAACCGTTTTACCAAATCAATTATTAAAATGCTTGAAGAGTTTACCAAAACTTTTGTCGCAAAAAAAGTGAACAAAAACACCAAGAAAGTGAAAAATGTAAACGTTAAACTTGCGGAACAGGTTCGCGAACTTTCAATGCGTCCGCAAGCTTCTGCCGACAACTCAGTAAAACTTGGTAAAAAGGCGTGGGTAATTCGCCTGAATGCAGATATGATCGAGGAATTTGCCGAATATCAACGTCCTTATTATATCTTTGAAAATATGTCTCTTGAAGATGTCGAGTTGGCAAGCGCACTTTATGGCAACGACAGTTTTTCCATTGCGCTGCCGACGGTGTTCTACAACAACGAACTGGGAAAATGGACCGAAATCGTAAAAATGGCTAAAGATCTTGAGGTTTGTGTAGAGGCAAATTCATGGGGTGGCATCGAACTTTGCCAACAGGAAAACTGCAGCTTTGAAGTTGGCCCTGGTATGGGAATTCTGAATGGTCGTTCCGCCGATAAGCTAGCGCAGCTTGGTGCAAAACGTGTCACTTGGAGTCTGGAAGCTGACAAGAAAATACTGGAAGACCTGACCAACACCACGCCGGTTCCGGCAGTGATGTATGTTTACGGCTATCCGACATTAATGCAATCGCGAGTCGAATTCCCTGAAAACACCTACGGCAAACAGTTTCAAGACCGTCGCGGAATTAGTCTGAAACTGACTCGCGAAAACAATCTGAGCATTTTCAGAACATCTGAACCGTTTTCACTCCTCCGTATCAGCAATGAAAACATTAAATCCTCCGTTTTCGCCGTAGACTTAGTAGGTTCAACCGATCCGCTAAAAGAGTACGAAGATATCATCTCCGGCAAGTTCCCGAAAACCAAGCTGAACTTCAACTACAACCGCACATTGGCGTAGCTTTAAAACTCATAGAAATCAGCTTGGATATGGCTGATTTTCTATGACCTGTCCTTCCTATTTACAGCTACAACAGCAACTGGATTTCTTCTTCGGCTTTGGTAGAATCGTTTTACGAATTAGAAGAAACAGTAAAATGGCAGCACTGATATGTTCAAAGAGGTGAATACCGCCGTGCTGGCAAGCTTCAATCGTTTCTGTTATGCTTTCGTTAATTGCCAAGCTATCAACTAGAAAACCTGAGGATAAGGCAGTTATAATTAAAGTGCTTAGGTAAGTGAGCGTTTCTTTGCGTCCGATGATTTTGTTCATTGTCAGAATCGTTGCAATGTTTGTTGCAGGTCCGGCAATAAGAAAAACCAAAACTGCACCAGGAGAGAATCCTGCTAAAATTAATCCCCCGGCAATTGGGACGGAAGCTGTTGAACAGACATAAATCGGAATTCCTGCAGCTAGCATCAGCAACATTCCTGTCATGCCGGTTCCGATTGATGCTGAAAATTGTCCGGGCGCGATGAAAGTGCCGAGCAATGCGGTTATTAACAAACCAATCAATAGCTCTTTTCCGATATCAGCAGGTGTTTCCAAAAAACCATACTTAAGAGCCTCTTTGAAACTTTTACGTTTTTCAGGAGTTTCAGGCGGTGTGAGTTTACTAACTGAATTGTGTGAGACTGTCATTACCGCGAAACCTGAGATGATTCCCGAAACAAAGGCGACAATGACTCGAATCAGGGCGTAAATCGGTCCCAGCATTCCGTAAGTGACAAGAATGCTGTCAACACCTGTTTGCGGTGTAGAAGTCAGGAAAGAAGTAGTAGCGCCTTTTCCTGCACCCATTTTAGCCAGAGAAGCTGTGACAGGTACGACAGAACATGAGCAGAGCGGCATCGGGACACCAATGAGTGCCGCTTTGATAATCGGAAGAATTCGACCTTTACCAAGGTGTCGGCTGATAAAAGTCGGATTGAGAATAATGGTTAGAAGCGAACTTATCGCAAAGCCGAAAAGTAAGTAGGGCGACATTTGTGCGGTTGTCGCCCAAAATCTATTTAAAAACTCCATAGGTAATCCTTGTGGTTAGCATCAGCTTCAATTTATACTAAGCTAAAAGGATTACTATATTATTTTTTAGGAAGGACTAACATTTCGTCTGATGAGTTATCGCTATCTTAATTATCTTAAGAGCCTACTGTTACGTTAACGCCAATCAGCGATGTTATTCTACATCGCTTCAGACTGTGGACAAAGC
>DDLT01000263.1 GCA_002340265.1 Lentisphaeria bacterium UBA2565
GATACTTTCCATTGAATTTACATTCCTCATCAATCCCATTACAAAGTGTTTCCCTCACATCACTTAATTCACCAATGTCAATTTGATTAATTCTATGCCATAACTCCTTATATGTAAGAAGTCTGGGTACTGGAATGTTTTTCATGAACTGAATGTGAACTTTGCTAACCCAGTTTCATCTAACCACATTGTCAATGATGACCTTATAGAGTTATACTTCTGCTTACTTGCAATTCCACCCCGGTACAAAATATTTACACTCCTAACAAAATTGGTATGACTTTTCTCAAACTCTAGTATCTTCTGCTTTACAATTTTTGGAATCACCTTTTCTGTAAACTTAGCACATTTCATTAATGCATCAGTTAACATTCCTATGGGAGCAGTCTCATTTAAAACTGCAATGAGTCCTGCATAAGCAGGTGCCATGTTTTCTTCAGTTGCACCATGCAGCATTTTAGCAGCACTGACTGTCTGGGTTTTTCTTCGCCTGGCACTTTGGCTAGGACCAGATATCTTTCCATCAGCCCCCAAACTAGTTGGAGAGCTTTTCCTTCTATTTATCAGGTGGTCACCAACAGAAAGCTTAGAAAAAAAAAATAAAATGCCCATCTTCAGCCCGAGTTCAATAGCTACTTTTAATGTATTATATATTAATTATTTTATTAGATACATATTTTTACATTACCGAATTTCAAAGTTCTAAAGCGATGACATGTAAATTCAATCACCAAAACATGCCAGGAATATATATTTAAAAAAAAGCACAACAATTCGAAAAACTGACCTTTTCCTGAACATCTTGATTTTCTTTATTAATGAACAATTTTGCCTAAAAAATACAATGTAACCTGAGTTTCACACCAAATCATCACAACAACAGTGTATTTCGTGATAATCTGCGAAAACTTTAGCCCAAATAGACGTATTTAGAGCTAAAACACATTTTCATGGGTTTGACTCAGAACTAGATTCTCCCAATAACATTGAAAGACATGTAAGTGAGCAGTTAGGCGAATTTGATATTTGATCTTATATGTTATTTACCTTCGACTCCAGTCGCTTTAACTTCCTTGCTTTTTTCGCAAATTCTCGATCACGGGCAATGGCACTGACAAGAAGGACGTCTTGCTGTCGTTTGATTTGTAAATAATCATTCAGAGGGAAGCGTTTTTTAAATCCTTTTCTTGGAGCCATCTGGCCGACGTCCGAGGCTAAGCGTCTTCATTCACATTCTGCGAGGAAAGTAAGAGTCACTTCGCTTTGTAAAGTCGAAATTCCGAGAATTCCAGCGAAATTTGGCTCAGAAAATGTACAATTACAGGGAAACGAGAAGAAAATCGAAAATTCTGAATCGGACAAGTTCTTACCACTTGATGCATGGATCCGTAGTTTGGTTTCTTGCCTCTCCTTGTCTTGTCGTTCTAGAGTTAAAATCTTTCAAAGATCGCCTACAAAATACACTTTGCTTCTCAAGACAATGACATACGTTGATTCTCGACCGACGGAAACACACAATATTATCTTCACAATGCAAAGTTTGGTACCAAAATGAAGCGCTTGAGTGGCTCTATTTGCTTCGTCCAAATTTACCCCGCTGGCGATTAACCATAAGTCATAGGGGGCCTGCATACTTTGCTCCTTCCAGACTCTGTCTCAGACCCCCACTCGGCCAATATGGCGATCGAAAAAAATGCGGACAAATATTTGGCCGAAATATGACCTAGGAATTTCCGGCGTGATTAGTTTAAAGAAGGTATTATCCCCATCTTTCATGCTCAAAACGTTGGACAAATCTGTTAATGCGATCAGGGAGATTCAGATAACTGACAAAAACTATTTTAATATTTTTAGAATAAACTCGAAGCCAAGATTTTGAAAAGAATATAATTTTGTGTGTTGGAAATTTGCAAATACAATAGAATTATATGTTTTTAACTAAGCTCTATAAAATTCTTCCTTTCTCTTAATGGCAAAACAAGCCAAAAAGCAGCAAAACAGCACTAGCCATTTGTTCGATGCTATTCCTGCAAGAAGTTGTGTGCGATTACTCTAACACCATCCAGACACCAAATACATTCGAAAACAGAAATGTCATACGCTATAATCTATCTTCAAAAGAATATTTCAGCCCAAAATCGGCAGCAAAATAAGAATATTCAGCCTCCTCCGGAAGGGCAATATTCTTATTTTAAAAGAGTGAATTTAGCATGCACATATGCACGTACGGGTGCCTCGGTTGACTTACTTTCAAAATTTAATGCAATACGTTTCTTGCCATATATATCAAACATAGTATGTTAACTACTGGGTCACACAGTTTTACATGTATTTACATATATGGCTAGATTTTTAAAAGTCATTGGCTTCCCTGGTGAAGAATTCAGGATAAACCTGGTGGATTTTTGTCTGCCCTGGTGGAGTTTTTCTTAAAAACCTGGTAAACAACCAGGTTCCACCAGGTCCACCAGAGGGGTGTAACACATGCATCAATACAATAGACCGACGTTGAACAAGGTACACGCATTGTGAATGTCATGTACTGTAGAAAAAGTAAGTTCCTGGTCTAAACAATTT
>DDLT01000218.1 GCA_002340265.1 Lentisphaeria bacterium UBA2565
CTTTGTTTAAACTTGATGAATTGTTAATGAGTTTGAGAAGTTTCTAGTCTAATTGAAAGAGTGAGACACTTAAGTTGTTCAATGTCTCAGTTTCTTACTACGGAATATTGGACTTTTTATTGGGAAATATTTACAGTCAATAATGCGTGCGACGGTGAAGAAATCAACTGGATCTTGTTTTAATGTTCTACAGCCTCGCATCTTGGACACTGCCTAATTCACCAGGCTGCTGGAGCTTTATTGATTGAAGCCAAATGCCATCGTCCATTGTATCTGGAATCTCAGATGTGAAAGTGAGTACTGATATTGTAGAAGCCCTGCGAGACTTCTTTTTTGGCAGTATCTTGGGAACGACAGAAGTCTTCATCTTGGAGTAAATGTCTTTAAAGTTCTTGCTTCGGAACGCGAAAAGAAAAGGATTTAGGGCCGAGTTCAGGTAACCCAACATCAGCATGAAGGGATAAGCTTCAAGTGGTATTATGTCATTGCACGATTTACATAAGCTGATGGTAATTATATACGAGGAATACGGGACCCAGCAGAAAAAGAACACTCCAACAAACATTGAGATAGTCTTTGCTGCTTTAAGGTTTCCTAAATAACGATTGGCTTCTTGTGAAAATGTAAGTTTCCCGCACTCGCATCGTCGAATGGCGGTGACGCTTTTGCTTCGGTTCTGCGCAATGTGATAAATCGTCGTGTAAATTCCACAGGTGATGAGTAACGGCAACGTAAAGTTTAGAAAACATGACAGCGTAGTGTAAACTCTTGTGTAAGGAAACCAGCAAATGCCTGCAAAGATAACTGATTCGTCTGGGTGAGTTCGCCAGCCCATGAGGGGAAGTGACGCAAACACAACGCTGTAAGCCCATATGAAGAAAATAACTATTAAAGCTTTTTTTCGAGTTATGAACCTCGTTCGACGAAACCTATTGAGTGGATCGCTGAGGCTCTTGTAGCGATCCACGCTAACAGCCAAAAGGGTCAAAATCGAGGTGGGTACAGCAATCAAAAAAACAGTGCTCCAGGTTTCGCACATCATTTCTCCATGCAGCCAGACCCCTCGTAGAAAAAATATATCTAGGTCAAGCGGCGCAGCGACCGTCGCCGTCACTAAATCCGAGAATGCCAACGACAGAAGAAAGAGGGTTGTTGGGTTGTTTCGAAGGTTTTTGTCAACCAGGATTGTACAACAAACGATTAAGTTTCCAATGATTGCCACTGCAATGATTATTATGTAACATGTTGAGACAGGATACTTGAAGGCAGCTGAGAAAGAATAATATGGCTCATCGTCAACAACGTCGCTCGCATTTGGTGCCGACGCGTTACTCATCTCTCGTCCGTCTTCGCAACTGTTCCTGGTTCCTTATTCTCTTGTTCCTTGTTGTTGGTCCTTACTGCAAACTCCCCTGGTCCCCTGGTCTGTTTCTAGTCGGGAATAAGAGCTAAAACGCGATCACTTTACTGACCGCACCAATCGACAAACTGAGCCTATTACGTCTTCCGTGCGTCTAATCTGTTCAGTTCCATGACAAATCAATATCGCATTCCATCAATCATCTAAAGCCGTGATCTGAAACACAACATAAACAGTGCCTGCATTTTTATACTACTGACCTCATCGTTATTACTTGGTTGAGTTTAAGAACTCGAAGTTTTCTCAAATTTTGACGCGTTTCTAAAGTGAATAAAACGTTGCGTTTTAACAAGGAGTAACGTTAAGTATTTTGGCTATTTATTTTATTCTTCCGGTATTCGAAACATCTTCCATACCCTGGCTATATTATCTGTGAAAATTTTCACATTGATACCCATTTACTCTAACTGAGTGTCTCTATTTACAACAGTTTGAAACTGAAGGAAAATTTCGAAAGTTTGCATGACACCCAGGGGTAAAACCTTCACCCTTAGGATTTCATCAAATTGTTGGAATTCTTAACTCATGCAAGCTTCATTTAGCAACTTTTATACGCAAAACAATTCTAGATCAAGTTTATTTAATAACAGCCCACAAAGTTGTTTGTGCTCTGGTCGAAAGGATGTATTAGTCTAGTTCACCTAATTATTTTTTATCTAAATATAACAAGAATACGTAAACGTGACGGATTTACTTTACCGATAATTTTCGCTGATTAGCGCACTGTCGATCGAAGAGTTATTTTCTTCCAAGAACGTATATCGGCAGGTATATTGGAATCTGCCTTGTGAAGCAAATATTGCAAGCGTTCGGTATTCAATTCGGAAGTAATTTTTAAGGAAGCGTTTTACTTCTGTTGCCATGCAGAAAGAAAAGACAGGTCTCAGTGTTTTAAGTTGGCTGTTAGTAATGATTTGTCTCTAATGCTCTGACTGTTAATTAACGGTATTGCAAGGGTATTTTTTCTCGTGTGTTTATCATCAAAATACCCGATACTGGTTGTTGTCGGAATTGAAACTGTGATAAAAATAGGAAAGCCGCCAAAGACTCTCATGACGCAGTGCGGACCTCTCGTAAAAGAAACTAGTAAGAACCGAATCATTTTAACAAAGCTTTGACGTCGCTTAAGAAAATCATCGTCTGAGCCAGGCATGATCCAGAAAACACACGTTTTAAACATGGATCAAGAAAATTGAGTGCTCTAGGGGTCTTGGAAAGGGCTAAAATAACTGCATTATTATTACTGATCCATTGAATGTTAATGAAGGAAAAGCGACCTGCTTTTGACTAAATGTACATCTGCCTGTTAGATCACCCCTCCCTAAAAGTTAACAA
>DDLT01000001.1 GCA_002340265.1 Lentisphaeria bacterium UBA2565
TCCAAAGTTGACGCTTACTCAGCGATTCTCCTCAAGGGCCGTGGGAACTTGCGACAGAAGTACCGGAAGCGATTTACGAACTCGATCCGGACTTCCCGTACTACTACGTGAAATATGTAGAAGTTTACGATTATGACGATGACTACATCTGGTACGGTTACTATCCCGGTTACGTCGGAATTTATGTACATAACGGCGTCATTATTTATGGGACAGGTTATTGGTATCATGGCTGGTGTGGTCGTTATTACTATGGGCGACCTGTCACATTCGGATACGGAATTCACTACTACAGCTGGCATAGTCACTGCCATGGCGGTGTGACCTATCACTCCTACTATAAAAACAAACGCGTTCATGGGTCACACGGATATCATCACAAAGAGACCTTTTCCCGTGAGTTCTATGACGGAGATTATTACAGACAGGCCTGGAGTAAGCAGAATACCAAGATTGAACGTGAAAGAGCGACACTGGAGTCGAGACGAAAGCAGTACGCCTATAACTATGACGGCGACCGTGCCCTTCAATCAAAACGTAATACAACTATCACAGGGAAAGATCGATCACTTTCAACCACAAAAACACGTGATATAAGAGTAGACCGTGATGGTAACATTTCCGCTGAAATGAACCGAAAACGTGATATCGACGGCAAAAAGTACAATGTCGACTCAGAAACCAATCGAAAGCTCAACATCAACGATGGAGACAAAAGTCTGACAGTTGATAAAGAGATCACAATTTCAGACAAATACGGAAACTCGAAAACCTACGAATACAGCAAAGATTTTGATGGAAGCCGACGAGAAAACAATCTTTATTCCGACAAGAAAGGGAATGTCTACAAACGTGATTTTGAGGGTTGGAAACAAAACTCCGGAGAAAAGTGGAAAAAGGTTCAGCAACCGACGCAGCAAAGAAGTTTAAACAGGCAGTATAAAAGCAGAAGCAAGTCAATGCGCCGCTCCTTCTCCAGAGGAAGAAGATAAAGTTACAGGTTAAAAGTTTGCATGTTGCATGTGAAAAGTTTACAGGTTGCATGTTGCAGGTTAAAAATTTGCAAGTTGAAAACTTATGCTTACCAGCTCCGTTAGGAGCGCAGCTTGTTGACAAAGTTAAAAGTAACTCCATTTCTCCGAAATGGATGGTCCTGTTTGAGGTTAATGCCACTTCGGAGAAGTGGCTCTACTGATGTCTTTTTATAAAACATGCGGTTTGTCCACAGTCTGCAGCTCCGTTAGGAGCGAAACCTTTGTAGAATAAAACGATGATTAATGACTAAAGCGCCGTAGGTGTGACACTATCATTTGCAAGTGCCACACCTACGGCGCTCATTAAGTATAAAATCGGGAATACTACAAAGCTGTCGTCTCTACGAGACTGTTACAGTTCACTCGAGAAAATCATTTTAAGTTCTACCTTACCACCACTCAACTGAAATATTGCCGAAAGAAAGGCGATTGGTTATTTTCGTAGAAAAAGCCCGCGCAGCGTGGCGAAGTCTCAGTAGCCTCGGGTGAAGAAAACTTGTTTTCGAAATCCGGGGATTAAAGAAAAGTTATAATTGAGTGCCCGCAGGGTACGACAGTAGCAACTCCCTTAATTAGTCACAAAGTTTGAGGAGTACGACAAGTAAAGCGAATTCATACCCGATTTACAGCCTTATTTTTCATTTACTTTGATTTTCATTCTATATATTGTTCTTGAATGATCAGCAAATGGATTTAACCATGAAAATGGACCTGGACCCGACATACCTGTGACCCAGTAAAGATTATCTTTCCAGTCTTTCTTTAATAATCTTTCATCAAAATCTATTACAAATGTTTGTGTATAAGAACCGCCTGAACTGATGTATCCAGAATCTAAGTATAAATATTGATCAATAATTATTGGGTCTATTACGCACATATTTAATCCTGCGACCTGCTCAACAACAATTTCAATTGATTTACCGTTATAGTAGACTTTAGGTTCTGTTTCTGGGAAAGTGAATTCCTTGTGAAGATCATCCACTTTTGTTCCATAGTACGCACAACCAGAGAGTAGTAATGAAATTATAATTGCAAGAAGATTTCTAATCATATTTTTATTATCCGATTAACTTATTAATAGACATTTTCTGATTGAACTATGCTCATTTTTGGATTTTATGGACCTCTAGTGCAAGTCTACTTTTCGTTGACATACACAGGATACAGTTCATTGAATAAGCTCAAAATAGTTAATATTCTGTATGATACAAATCAATTGCAGTAAATATTGTTACTGACAAAAGCCTAAGTTCATAACTTTGCCGAATTAGGGCTGGTTTATCATTCCAAATTGAGAAGGAACTGAAAAATAGGACTCATTTTTCATTCCAAAGAGGCTTAGGGCTCAGAATTAGGACTACTTTACGAATCCTAAGAGACTTGGAACTATGAGTTAGGACTACTTTACGAATCCTAAGAGGCTTAGAACTATGAGTTAGGACTACTTTACGAACCCTAAGAGGATTAGAGCTCTGAATTAGGACTAGTTTACGGATCCTAAGAGACTTAGAACTCTGAATTAGGACTACTTTACGAATCCTAAGAGACTTAGAACCTCCAACTGGGGACTCATTTATGAATTCTAAGAGACTTGGAACTCTGAGTTAGGACTACTTTGCGAATTCTAAGAGACTTGGAACTCTGAGTTAGGACTACTTTGCGAATCCTAAGAGACTTGGAACTACGAAGTAGGACTAGTTTGTGAATTAATTCTGATTATACTGATAAAAGCTACGATGCTGGTCACACTCCAAATCATTTTAACGCAGTACGCAAAACTCGTCACGCATAACGATAAAAAAGCCCGGTTTTTACGCCGGGCTTTTTATCGTTATGATTTAAGTTCGAGGACTTTATTACCTTATGCGTCCTCTGCTTCCATCTCTGCCTGTATCTTCTGTACGATGTTGTTCGGAACCTTTTCGTAGCGGTTGAACTCCATCTCAAAAGAACCTTTTCCCTGTGTCAGAGAACGTAACTTTTGTGAATAGGTAAAGGTTTCCGCCAACGGTACATCGGCTTCAAGCACCTGAAGACCGTCTTCCACACCCATTCCGGTAATTCTACCGCGACGTGTATTCAGATCACCGTTTACATCACCCATATATTCATCAGGCACTGTAATTTTTATGTGCATGATTGGTTCAAGAATAATTGGTTTTGCCGCCTGCATCGCTTCGCGGAATGCCATACGTCCGGCAATTTTAAATGCCATCTCGTTTGAGTCAACCGCATGGTATTTACCGTCAAAAATCACCGACTTAATATTGATGACTTTGCACCCGGCCATCGGCCCTTTCTGCATCGCTTCCTTCACACCCTTCTCAATCGCAGGGAAGAAGTTCTTCGGAATCGCTCCACCAACCACTTCACTTTGGAAAGAGTAATCTTCTTCGGCATAAGGCTCGATACGCATATGCACTTCACCGAACTGCCCTGCTCCACCGGACTGCTTTTTATGGCGATAAGATGCAGTTCCAACCGAAGTAATCGTTTCACGATACGGCACTTTTGGTGTTCTAAAATCAACACCGACTTTAAACTCATGATCTAGACGGTGTTCAATCACCGTAAACTGCAGATCACCCATCGCATGACAGATAAACTCGTGAGTTTCCTGCTGATGTTCCAAACGGATAGTTGGATCTTCATCAGAAAGCTTCTGTAGTGCCGCCGCCAACTTCTCTTCTTCACCTTTCTTCACA
>DDLT01000150.1 GCA_002340265.1 Lentisphaeria bacterium UBA2565
GTTCATCTTGGGGACCTCTCATTCTCGGACACGCTAACCCGGCAGTTCTTGACGCCGCAAAATCGACAATGGACAACGGACTCACTTTCGGTGCCTGTAACTCAAAAGAGGTCGAGATGGCAGAACTTCTATGCGAAGTCATTCCGTCAATGGAGATGGTTCGTATGGTAAACTCCGGAACCGAAGCGACCATGTCGGCACTTCGTCTTGCTCGCGGCTACACAGGTCGCCAGAAAGTCCTAAAATTTGACGGCTGTTACCACGGTCATGCCGACTATCTGTTGGTTGCATCTGGTAGCGGACTTCTAACGGGCGGAATCTCCACATCTGCCGGAGTTTCAGCCGAAGCCGCGTCTGACGTCATCGTGCTTCCATACAACGACATCGAAGCCGTAAAAGAGGTTTTCGCAGCGAAAGGTAATGAAATCGCCGCAGTAATTGTTGAACCGATTGCTGGAAATATGGGACTTGTTGAACCGGCAGAAGGGTTCCTTGAAACTCTGCGTGAAGAGTCGACAAAAGCTGGATCTGTTCTGATTCTGGATGAAGTCATCACCGGTTTCCGAATGGGTGCGACCTCTTTTGGGACCATTGCCGGAATCGATGCAGATTTAACCTGTCTTGGTAAAATCGTCGGCGGCGGAATGCCGCTGGCTGCATTTGGTGGGAAAAAAGAGATTATGCAAAACCTTGCACCGCTCGGATCAGTTTATCAGGCAGGAACCTTAAGCGGAAATCCAGTTGCGCTTGCGGCAGGACTTGCCACAGTCAAAACTTTGATTGAAACCAATCCGTATGCGGCAATGCAAGCCAAAGCAACGAAAATTGCCGAAGCAGTCAACTCCTTAAACCTTCCAATAATATGTGCTCAAAAAGGCGGCATGTTCACCATCTTCTTTACCAACTCAAAAGAGTTGCCGAAAAAGCTTGATGATGTAAAAAAATGCGACACCGAAAAGTTCGCCAAATATCATCGTATGATGCTGGAGAAAGGATTCTATCTATCGCCGTCACAATTTGAACTGGGCTTCACATCAGCGGTTCAAACCGACGAAGAGATCGACTCTTTTATTGAAGCACTAAAAGAAGTACTGCCGCAACTATAAAAAGCATACAAGTCCCGGAAATCTCCGGGACTTTTTTAAAGGGGATATTACATGCGTTACCAACTTGCTCTTTTCTATTTAATTTCAGTGTCTCTTTTCGCTCAAAACACAAACGATTTATGGTTGGAGGAAAGCGAGTCGGTAAAAGTGAAGGAGTGGATTAAAACACATTCCGGCCCTTGCCGTGACAAATTGTTAAAATCCCCTAAGTTTCAAAAAATACAAAAGCAACTTGAACACATTGTCGAAAGCGCTGACTTTCCCGATGTATTTATTTTCAAAGATCACGCCTACTACTTTCACAGCGACCTGCAATCTCCAAGTGGACAGTTTCGTCGAGCAACCTCAAAGTCTTATTTGTCAGGAAACCCGAACTGGGAAATCTGCTTTGATTTAGATGACTACAATAAAAAAAATAAAACAAAATACAGCTTTCAAACCTTTTCGATTTGTCAGTATGCTCCTGAAAAAATGTTGTTTTTTCTTTCAAAAGACGGCTCAGACATTCATGACATGAAAGAGTATGATCTCAATAAAAAAGCCTTTGTAAAAGATGGTTTTGAAATAAAAGATTGCAAAGGCTATGCCGACTGGATTAGTGAGGATAAAATTCTGGTAAATGCAACACCTTATAAATCTGAACGCACTGTCTGCGGCTTATCATACGTCATCAGAGAATGGAAACGTGGTGAAAAGTTCCACTTCGCAAAACGGCTTTATAAAGGCTCAAGAAAAGATGGAGTCTCCCAGATTCTGAGTTTGGGATCAGGAGAAAACGAGTTACTTCTACTGAGCTACGAATCCCAGAAAGAAGGGATAATTGAACTGATTTATGACAATGGAAAACTAATAAGAAAGCGTCATACCATTTCGGTAAGCTATTTTGACATTTACAAAGATAATCTGGTCTGCATAAACCGGGAAGCAATCGAGATTAAAGGGAAACGATATGACGACGGCTGTCTTCTTTTCATAAAGATCCGTGATTATATGAAACAAAATGGTCGATACAAGGTGGTTTATGAAGCAGATGACTCTAAAAGCGTAACCTCCGCTTCGATATCTTCCAACAAAGTTTTCTTTGAACTTTCCGAAGATGTGACCTCCACGATACATGAACTCATTCCCAAGCCAGACGGCAGTTATAAAGCTCAAGAGATTAAATTCCCTGAAAACAGCACCACTTATATCACCTGCTGCAACAACTATACCGATTCAGTACTTTTTCACAATACCGGCTATATCACACCTCCAACCGTTTGGCTGGTTGACAGCAGCAATGGCAAACCTAAAAAAATACGATCTCGAAAAAGCAGTATAGACCCAGCGAACTATGAGGTAAAACAATTTTTCGCCGAAAGTCACGACTATTATGAAATCCCCTACTTTTTAATTACCGCCAAAAACAAAAAAGAAAAACCACGCCCCGCTATCATTGAAGCGTATGGCGGATTCGGAATTTCTCAAATGCCCTACTTCCGTGAATCACTGATAAAGTGCTGGATTGATGAAGGTGGAGTTTATGTGGTAGCCAACATTCGAGGGGGCAGTGAATATGGTCGCTTTTGGCATGAAGATGCCATAAAAATGAAGAAATATAACTCTTACTACGACTTCATAGCTATTACAGACGACCTAATTAAGCGCAAAGTAACCACACCGCAAAAACTTGGTATTTACGGTGCCAGCAATGGTGGACTTTTGACCGGAGTCATGTTGACCAAATTCCCCGATAAGTTCAAAGCCGTCGCTTCACTTTGTCCACTTTACGACATGACTAGATTTCACAAACTTGGCGCAGGCCAGAACTGGCTGGACGAATATGGAGATCCATCAGATCCGTTCATGCACTCTTTTCTAAAAGGTTACTCCCCATACCACAATCTAAAATCAGACGTTGATTATCCTTCCACTCTAATTATGGTTTCAGAAAATGATGACAGAGTACACCCCGGTCATGCGAGACGAATGGCGAATAAAATGTTTAAATACAACCAGCCAATTACCTATATTGAATTCGAAGGTGGAGGTCACTCAATGAACTCCAGCCTAACAGCAAGCATTTTGAGCCAATCACTGCTATACACCTTCTTTCAACAACAGCTAATGAATAGCAAATAAAAAAACGCAGGGTGATTTCTCACTCTGCATTTTTTAGTAAAAGGGAACTGGCAGCTTCTGACCCTGATTGTTGATAGAAACGCCAACCTCTTTATTAATGTTGATAAAATAAGAAAACCAGTTCCCTCTCCCTCTACTAGAGCAGTTATTTTTTTTCGGGATCAATGACACCTGTCCACCTTCTCAGCCTTTTTTCTTTCAGATAAGCTAAGTTTTTGGAACCTTTTATAGGGTTGGAAAAGGTAGTAACATATATTCTCGCTCTCTGTCGTCCTCCTCCAACTTCTATTTTTATTTTTGAATAATGGTCTTTCTCTAGATTATGACAGAATAGGTAAAAGTGTCCTTTGTAGTTCAAATCTTCATTACGGATGACCAACTTTTCAGAAGCCAATCTCGAAGCAATATATCCATACCGATCCGTTAAAGCCACCTCATACCCTTCGATGGCTTCGATAATCATCTCCCAATCTCTAATGTTGTGATTTTCTTTCGTCTGCCGGCATGAGAGTGTCATTACATTTTCTCTGATTATATTTTTTTTTGTCTGACCCAAAAGATTCATATCCCAGTTTTCTCCGTACGGCAGGTCTGTATAGAATGAAGTCTTATAAAGCGGTTCAGATGCGTCACGCTCAATCGCATATAACTTAACAGGTTTACTCATAGAAGACTGCGGCTTTCTTCTTCCCACACCAAAACCATATGATTCATTGGCAGGTACATATAAATATCCTGATTTAATTACACTTTTAACACTGAATGAATCTCCCCTTACTCCCGTAAGATGAACATGACCTTGCTCATCCGAAATTACATCGATGTATTCTTTCTCCTTCGCACCCCCGATATAAACAGATTTAAGTATTTTTGAAACATCCTCCGAAATCTTTGAAATATCAAACCTTACTACAGCCCCTTGAATCGGTTGGTTAAACTGATCCAGAACTATGCAATAATAGTTGATATCTTTAATGTTTTTCCACAAATTCTTAATGGATTGTTTTAGTTTTAGCCATTGGTTGTCACTAATCCCTGCTGGTTTTTTACCTGTAAACCGGGCTTCAAATGAATTGAATCCCTCTTGGTTTACCCGATTATTCTCCTGCATTTCGACCGTATCTACATTTGGAGGTTCCACGGATAATTTTTTATCTACAGTATTATCGTCAAGCTTACTGTCGCCGAAAAGTAATATATACAGAGTGGTTGCCATAATGGCAGCCAATATAATTAGTATTAGTTTTTTTAATTTCATAAGAGACCTCTACTAGTGCAATTCCCAATACGACCATTCTTTTTTTATATTCACAATTCAACCCTAAATAGCTATTTTTCTGGATCAATGACACCTGTCCATCTTCTCAGCCTTTTCTCTTTCAGATAAGCTAAGTTTTTGGAACCTTTTACCGGATTGGAAAAGGTGTAAGCTCTTATCCTTGCACGGCCTCTTCCTCCAGACACTTCTATTTTTATTTTTGAATAATGGTCTTTCTCTAGATTATGATAAAACAAATAAAAGTGTCCTTTGTAGTTCATATCTTCATTTCGGATGACCATTTTTTCTGAAGCTAGACCCGATGCAACATAAGAGTGGCGATGAGCTAAAGAGACTGCGTGCCCTTTAATAGGGGTGATAGTCACTTCCCAGTCCCTTGTATTGTAATTTTCTTTTGTCTGTCGACAGAAAATTGTCATCACATTCTCTCTAATTATGTTTTTCTTAGTGTGGTTAAAAAGATCCATACCCCAGAGTTCTCCATAGGGTAGGTCTGTATAGAATGAAGTCTTATAAAGCGGTTCAGATGTATCATGCTCAATCACATATAACTTAACAGGTTTGTCAATAGAGGACTGTGGTTTTCTTCCACCAATACCAAAGCCATATGATTTGCTGGCAGGGACATACGAATATCCATTTTTAATTATATTTTTAACACTGAATGAGTCCCCTCTAACTCCTGTAAGGTGAACCAATCCTTTCTCATTAGAAGAAACGTTAACAATAGTGTTTGTTCTTTTATCCATTTTTTTCATAGTCAAGACTTTGGAAACATCCTCTGGTATCTGGGATAATTCAAATGATACTTCTGCACCTTCGACAGGCTGTTGGAATTGGTTCAGCACAACGCAATGGTAGTTGATATCTTTAATTTTCTTCCAGTTATTAATCAAAATAGCCTTAAATACCTTCCAATGTTTTTCACTAACTTCTTCCGGCTTTTTCCCTGTGAACCTAGTCTCAAAGTAGTCAAGCTGCATTTGCTCCTTGTTTTGAGTTTGTTTCTCCTTTTCAACTGAATTTTTGAGATAATTGTTCAGTCTATTTTTTCCTTCAGTTAACGACTTGTCATTAAGGTCATTTCTATTCGAAAGTTTCACATACAAGGTTGCTACTATTATAACGTGAATTATAACTATTATTGTTTGTTTTAATTTCATATAAATAATCCATCAAATTTTGTTTAAAGTTTAATGATTACTTCTTATCGGGGTCAATGACGCCGGGCCATTTTTTCAGTTCTTTCTCTTTGAGGTAAGACAAATTTTTAGAACCTTTTATAGGGTTAGAGAATGAATAAATACAAATTCTAGGTTCCCTCCTATCTCCAGTAATGTCTATTTTAATTTTAGAATAAAAATCTTCACTAATATTATGATAAAAAATAAAGATTTGGTTTTTATAATCTATATCTTCATTTTTAACGATAACTTTATTTGAAGACAACCCTTTCGCTAAAAAAGAGGCCTTTGTTGTCAATGCGACCTCACTTCCTTCTACAGGATCTATCATCAGTTCCCAATCATTAGTATCATACTGCTCTTTCAACTGTCTACAGGAAATTGACAAATTAACCTGATCCGACGTTGGACCTTTCTTGTTTCTTCTTAGAATATCAATTTCCCAGATATCATTATATTTCAAGTCTTTGTAAAATGATTTTTTATAAAGAGGATCAAGCTTAGTCTCATCCATAATATATAGTTTAACAGGGGCTTCAGGAGAGAATGCAGGCATTTCTCTTCCTTCCCAAAAAAGGTAACTAGCCTTAGCTGGGACATAAGAATACCCCTCTTTTACTATATCTATAACACTAAATGAATCCGCTTTTACGTTTGTTAGGTTCACTAAGCCCATCTCATCTGAGCGTACCTTTACTGTCCACTTTTCTCTCCGACTCATTTTCTTAGTTTCTAAAACTTTAGAAACATCTTCAGGCATTTTAGTTAACTCAAAAGTCACCTCTGCATCTTTAACTGGTTCTTGGAATTGATTCAAGACAACGCAGTAGTAGTCAATATCTTTAATATCTATCCAACACCGTTTTAACAGAGACTTATAAACTCTCCATCGCCTTTCGTCCCAACCATCCGGTGTTCCCTTAGGGAATCTGGATTCAAGCTGGTCAAGTTTGTTCTGGAGGTCACTTTCACCTTGTGGTTTGTTCACTTCTTTTACAGCTGTTTGTGCATTTTTTTGGGGTAGTATATTTTTTTCTTCCGTTAGCGGTTTGTCATTAAAATCATTTCCACCGAAAAACTTTATATACAAGCTAACCGCTACGGCAATAGCGAGGACAATTAGTATTTGCTTTAATCTCATAACACAACTCCTTTTCAATCGATTACTTTTATTTTAAGTTTCATCTTTTTAGCTAGAGTTAACCAGAAAGCCCTTCTCTTTGCAAAATAAGACACAAACTGGGCACTATGATCTGCATCTGCATCAGTAAAGCCGCAATCACCATTTTCTCCCATATCTATCTCTTCATCAATTACATCCCCTACTAAGCCTGATTCTGCCCCCAAAGCTCTTGACCTAGCAATACAAATATGAGCAAGAATTTTGTCATAATCACCTTGCAACAGTACTTTTCCATTTTCCCGATAACCTGTATCAGGATCATACGAAAATCCTAGGTCAGGCTTTGTCTCTTGGTTAAGTGGCCAAGCTATTGCTGAAGCTACTGCCGAATCTTTCTTGTTATACATATTTATTATACGGTCAACCGCTCTGTATGAATTATTTGTGCTTATTAAATTCTTAAAAAATATATCGGTATTTGCTGTTCCATCAATATTATGAGTATGCGGAAACAAGGAATACAAATCAGGACCAGTGTTAAGTTTCTCATCAAGAAGCAAATAGGCTCTACCTGGAACAGCAGGTGCAGATGCGTTGTAAGCATCTGCTACCGACGCCGCCTGACAAGCCGCATAGTGGCTAACTATGTTCTTGTTCTCAGGCACAGAACTTAACTCCTTCAAGGCTTCACTCACAACAATATTTCCCATACTGTGTGCAAATACCTTAAATTTTCCAGGGTAATTCAAGCTAATCTGCTTAAGCAGTTTTACCAGCTCTTTTCCCGACCTCCATGCCTGAACCTCGCTTCGATCATAATTCCTTAAGTCCCAAAGTAATTCTCCCCAATCATACCGATCTACCCATTCAGTCGGCCAGCTGAAGAAACCAAAGCGTCCATTATAGCCAAGCCAGAATAGACGTTTGAAAGATGTTTCAGCAAATGCCCTTCTTTCCCATGGCTCCATACGCCACCCATGGACAAACAGAACATACTCTTTTTCATCCTCTTCCTCAGGCACTGGTAATAGTTGACTATCACCAGCTAGTGCCCCATTAATATTATCGGGATCAATCTGCGAAATTGCGACACGCGGAGTAGTCACATCCCCAACCGTAAAATGTTCGTACATCTTCTTAATATCTTTCAGTTCTAAGTGAAATAGTTCTTTTTTTACTAACACTTTCTCCCTATCTTTAATAACCAAATTAATAGACCCTTTACCTGGTTTACTCCCTTCCATCAAAAACGTGGCCTTATTAGGGTCAGAGGGGTACGAAAGATAAAAATTATTCTCATAATTCGGGAATTTGTTACCTAAAAAATAGTAACTCCCATTAGGAGAAATGCGCTTTGTTCCTTTAATTTTTGTTTGACCGGCATTACTAGAACCAGATTCCTGTTCAAATAAATACGCCATAGAATCGTCATCATCTATTTTCTGAAAAATATTTCCTTCAAAGTCACCGTCAAACTCAAGCGCAAAGTCAGTTCCTTCATCCCATAATTGATCAATCAAGTCCACATCATCTACAGTTACCTCTAAAGCAAAAAAGTCCTCCTGATCATTAATCATAGCAACGTTATCAGCACAATTTGGTACCGAATGAGGGCGTTCATCCACATATTCGTGTATATCCTCACCATCATATGTATCGTTATCATTATTCACCCAAAAAACAAATGGTTTTTCTTTGGACGTCACATCGGTTTCATCAATTACCATGTCACGATCCACATCGGTACGTAAGGTGATTCCCATCACAGAACATTTAACCAAGTCTTCAGCGGTTTGAGTCGCTTTTCCATCAGGGTCAAATTCAATCTTAACTTCTAAATCCCCTAATGATGCCCCAGATTTGATACCTTCAACATATAGATCAATTTCGTGTCCGCTACCTAATTTACTAAAATCAAACTTGGTACCACTCGGAATAAAGTCACCTCCATTGTCAACGCCTTTGCTGTCACGAGATTCATCACCGTTCTTTTTCCAAATACGCAGGTTCCCCGAAGCCGGAGAGTAAACATATGGGCTCGCAACTGTCCCCGAACCAGTTAGTGTCGTAGTAGCCGGGTCAGAGGCTGAATATACAAACTTAATTTTCGAACTAGACAAATCAAAATCATCCTTCTTAATTACAACTTTCAGCGGTGTAAACTTAGCACTAGCATTAGCACCGCTATTAGATCCGGCTGTACTATTGAATCCATCAGCAAAATCTGGAACCCCATCATCATCACTATCACTATTATTAACTAAGATAAGTTTTCCAGGGCTCTCCTCCTCGACCTTGTCATCTTCATCATCAATACCGTCATCATCCGCCGAAGCAGAGTTATTGGAATCAATTTGTAAATCAACTTTCACCACAGATACTTCATATAATCTTTCATTTCTAACATTAGTAAATGGCAAGCCCAATTTGGGGTGAGTAAAATCAATCTGATAACAATAATTATCATCTTTTCCAGCAACTCGGATGCTTGGAGTAAACTCGTGATAGTCAGGGGTTCCCGGTTCACGCCCATGTATGGTTAAAAAAACCTCATACGTTCCTTCTTCAAGAGTCAAGTTAACACTGCTTGAACCGCCACAGCCCTTACGCCCTGTACTGTAATAGAGTTTATCATCTTTTCTAACCGTCATGTGCGCTTGCACCATATGATCATGAAACCCTTCGGTATCTACCAGAGAAAGTGATAAATCAACACCATTGTCAACTTGAGGTGCTGGAGGGTCGGGTTCACTGTGACTATCGTCTCCTCCCGGATCATTTGGATCGTTCGGGTCATTTGGATCGTTCGGGTCATTTGGATCGTTAGGGTCGTTAGGATCTGTACTGCATTTGCTACAGTTCGAGCAACTACAGCCACTACAGCTATAACCATTGCAATTAGAGCAGGTACATTTACATTTGCAATCGCAATCCTCACACAGTTTATGAACACCACACTGACGTTCTACATGCGCATTACTACCAGTCTGACATTCATAGGTTCCACAAGGATTACACCTTACAGGACATGTTGTGGCACTGCCGCAACCTCCCGGGCAATGGTCTTGAGTATGATTACATTGATATTGGCCGCAACTGCATTTTCCATGCGTGACATCAACAGCACCACAGCCTCCAGGACAGGTGTAGTGATAACAGCCCTGACACTCCAGCTTATCACAGTCTGGACATTCATCACAATCGCCTGTTTCTTGGCAACCATCAATTCGACAATACTGGCAACCTTTAGCCTGCGATACCGAACATTTAATACGTCCACAAGAGCAGGATTTCTTTCCTTGAGGACATAACGGTTCGACCAGAGGACTATTATTATGGTGCTTCTCGCCACATTCCGTATATAACCTAAAGCCTTCACATTCGCATACACGGTGATCACCATAAGCCCCATCAGGATTTTCACAATCATCACATGGAGGCGTTTTTCCACATTCTGTTCCATTAATCGTAGTCCCCGTACAATAGTCAACGACTTCATAGGTAAATGGTTCTTTAACCGTACAGTCTCCATCATTTTTAGGCTCACCCCGCTCATAGGTATACTCAAAGTCAACTGTAACCTGACCATCTGTGACCTCTGTAATATCAATCTCAAGATCTTCATAATACTTCTCATCTGCTTCCCCCGGTATTTTTACAATCACCTCAAATTGTACTTTTTCAGGTTCAGTAGCATTGGGGTCCACAGAGAATTTTTTAGGAGTATTTGAAGACGCAAGTTTAGCTGTAATTGTGGTTTTAACCCAATTACCGTTATGATTTTTAACATTACATGCACCATAGATAGTCATTGACACTGCTAGACTAAAAAGTATCAATAAGCAAAGCCTGCTTTTATTAGTCAACTTCAACATTTTTTCCATTATTTCCCTTGTGCGATCCAACCTCTTTTTCATGGAGATTCCTTAATGTTAATTTTATTCTTTCAAACTCAGACAAACTGTTATTTATCGGGTGATCTAAATAAATACAGTCGGGCTATTCATGGTATTAGATATCAAAACTTTGTTTTTATAACACATTGCTATCACTTTTTTAAAATTTTACTTTTATAAAATTTGTAACTTAGGTAATATTGAACTCTAAAATTAACGAAAGTTATTAAACCAATTTGACTGTGAGATTTGTCGCACTATTATTTCAGCCTCGTTTTGATTCATCATAATATGACAGTTGTCAGATGAGGCCGGACATGAACTCTTTTTTTTGCATCCACGGTTTTGGAACTGCAAAAATGAAACCATGTTCAGCAATTCTTGGACAAAAATGGTTGTTCGGAAAATCCGTTTGCTCAACTTTGGATAAAAATGGGTGCTCGGAAAATCCGGGGACTCAACTTTGGACAGAAATGCGTGGTCGGGAAATCCGGGGACTCAACTTTGGGCAAAAATAGATAATCGGGAAATCCGGGCACTCAACTTTGGACAAAAATGGTTGTTCGGGTAATCCGGGTGCTCAACTTTGAACAAAAATGGGTGCTCGGGAAATCCGGGGACTTAACTTTGGACAAAAATGGATGCTCGGGAGGTCTGGCTCGTTAATTTCAGTCCAAGAATGGGAGAATGACAGTTTTGACGCCTGCAATCTGCACAATCTGTGATTGAAGTCGATGAAATGAAACGATACTACATAAACCGTCCGGTAGGACATTAACAGAACAGGAGGCATTATGCCGGATATTATTGCAAAAGTGGATAGTTTTGATGTCAGCAAATTGGTCAATTCCGAATATGTGGAGTTTATGACTAAGTTCCGAGATATCATCACAACCTTCCCCACTGTGGTAACAGTACTGCAGCATCTTATTGATCAATTTGATGCGCTTATGATTGATATTAACAAGTCGCTTGTGGCAGAATTGGGTAGCTCGCAGACAATTTCATTAGCAAACGCTGACAAGTTACGCGACCAGGTGCATCGTGGATTCTGTCTTGCTGTGCAAGCTCAATGTTGTAGTCTCGACGATGAAATGGCTGAAGCGGCGGAACGTATTTACCGCGTGGTTAAACGCTATGGGACGTCAAAACTTCGTAATGGGACGTACGATTCGGAAACGGCGTTGATTCGAAATGTGCTGTCCGACTTAAACAGTGACGAGCACAGTGCTGACTGTACCAAAATCGGCGTAACCCAATGGCTGACGGATCTTGAAACGACTAACAACGCGTTTGCACAGGTAATGGAGGCACGTCTAGCCGAAGCGGCTGCGTCGATTGATTATACAACTGGAGACGTGCGGAAGAAAATGACACCGCTTTATCGTGAAATAACCGGTGCGGCTGACGCAATGGTGGCGATTAAGAGTGTAAATGCGGCAGACTTTGCGGAGTTTATTACCACGTTAAATGCGGAGATTGCGTACAAGAAGTAATTCGAATTGAGTAGTGCGTGATGCGTGGTGCGTTTTGCGTGATGCGTGATGCGTTCTGCGTGGTGCGTTTTGCGTTCGACGTTAGGCATTTTTACCACAGAGAAATCAGAGAACTCGCAGAGGGCAACAGAGAAATGCATAGTGCGTTGGATGTTCGACGTTCAATATTCGATGTTCGATGTTCAATAAAAAACGCAGGGTGATTTCTCACTCTGCGTTTTTTAGTAAACTCTCAATAAAAACTAGACTTGATCGAAGGTGATCTCTTTTAGTGAGCTGTCGATCTTTTGCTGAACGCCTTTTATGGCTGTATGAATGGAACATTTTAGGTCGCGGCGCTGACATTCAAAGTTGTCGTCAAGACAGCTGTTCAACATCACCATTCGATAGTCAAAGGCTTTGATTACATCATAAAGGGAGATTGCTTCGGGAGGAAGTGCCAGTTTGATACCGCCGTTTTTACCACGGGCTGAATCTACCAACTCGGCAGAGACAAGGTGGCGAACAATTTTACGAAGGAAACGATACGGAATGTTCATCTCTTCCGCCAATGCTTCTGACTCAATACGTTTGTCGTAAGTGTTGCTCAAATACAAAATCGTTCGTAAAGCGTAATCTATTTCGCGCGTAATCATCGTTTTCCTGAACCCATGACGGGCTACTTTATGTTTAGGTTAAATACTTATTCTGCCTTAAGAAAATAATCGAAATAATCTTATCTCAATTATAAAATTTCTGTTTGTTCTACTGATCCGCCCTTCGGGTACTTTTAATTAGTTCATCTTCTTCGTTAGCAATTCATTACGGTAGGTCACTACAGATACACAAATTGCTGCCTCAAATCTGAACTAATTAAAGAGCATCATGTATTCAGGAACGTTGTCGCCTGTTTCGGGTTTTATGTTTTAAAATCGCAAATTGACGGCTCCCTACCTCGTCGGGCAGGACTTTAACATCAGAATAGCTCATCTGCAACTTCGCTTTTTTCGCAGCAGCCATCGCCGACTCGCCCTCTTCTTCCAATTGAGCAGGCGTTTTGTAGAAAACCATACGACCTTTCGGCGCAAGAAATTTTACGGTTTCCGGGACAAGTTTTTCAATTCGTGCCACCGCTCTCGCTGTCACAATATCGGCATCTCCGCAGAACTCTTCCTTACGCGATGCCTCAATTGCACGCATTGGAAAGACGTTACAGTTCTTCAGTTCCAGCTTCTCAATCTGTTCAAGAAGGTAAAATGCTTTCTTACGACGTGATTCGAATCCTGTGAAGTCGCAGTATGGAAACGCAATCGCCAATGGAATCAACGGCACGCCGCCACCGCAACCGATATCAACCACATTTACATAGTTTTCCAGATCAGAACCGACTAGTTCCGGCACTTCATAAGCGATTAATAGTGTATCAAGAATACTTTTAACCCAAAACTCTGCTGGATCGGTAATTCGTGTAAGGTTCAGATGTTGATTGATTTCCATCAAATCTTCGTAATACTGCGTGATTTGTGCGAGGAATTTCTCGTTTCCAAGAAGTCCGCAGTGTTTTAGAATTTCGATAGATTCAGGAGTTTGTGCCAGTTTTTCAAACATAAAAAAGCTCTTTTAAAGTATTGCAAAAGTTAAGAAGATAAGTCCGGAAATTGCCATGTAAACGGTCAACGCTTTAGCAGTCAACGCGTGGTCTTTCACTTTTTCCAGAAGGTTACGAAACAACCACGGCATTCCGATGAAGAAAAGACCGATTGTTCCGAGGATATAACAGTTCAGCGATAAAAATGCGCGGAATTCAACATAGTTAGAAAAGGCTTCGTGCGGAAAGTAAACGCCTGCCAAAAGCAGAAGTCCGCCGATTGCGCGCGCTAGAATAAAGTCCAGGTAGAGATAGACGCAGACTGTAACAATTGGAAGCACAACCCAGACATACGGGCGCAGCGATTCAAGTGATCCCTCCAGCATAAAACGACCATGATATGCACCGTAAGTAAGTGCTAGAAATGCGAAGACGATTCCGATGTTTTTTTCTCGTGGAACAGTTTTCCATAATGTGTCAGATTTGGCAACTTTTGCCGGAATAAACCAAGCGGCACCAAATGAAAGCAGTGCGGCAACTATTAAAAATGTGGTGAACATTATAACCTTCAGTTTTTTGTTAATGAGGCTCTAAACTAATTATTACTTTCGGGAAATCAACGATTTAACATGAATTCTTTATCGTAATTCCAGATAACTTTGCCTTTTGACAAAAGCGACAACTTCACATACACTTTATCATCCGTTATTGTGATTTTATCACCGCGTAAAACGTAGGATGAAAACTCTTTCACAAAGGAGATTCGATTTTTGCGCGCTATCTCCACATTCAAACTTTTGATAAAGTCACTACTTTCTTTAAATGCGACGTAATAGACTCTGGCATCATAGTCTGCCAGCAAAGCATCAGAAGTGATGAGGCTGGTATAAATCTTGTTACTGATAAATTCCGCCATTTTTTCACCGCTGTACTGCTGGTTCGGATTAGGAGCCTCAAACGGATCTTCGGGATTTCTAAAGATGCAACATCCCGAAAGTGTAGCCACAAGGGTTAGAAGTGTCAGTTTTCTAAAAATCGTCATAATCGTAGGTGTAGTCATCATCGTCATAGCTATACAAATCCTTCTTTTTTTTCTCTTTAATTGAATCAAGTTCACTCAATACTAACGGAGTCAAAAATCGTGATTCCATTTGATAACGTTCGTCCCTATATCCATCTGTATAAACAATTTTTTTCTGTGGATAATAAAGCTCAAGAATATTTTCTGCACGCGTAAATGCGACATACATCAAACGGCGCTCCTCTTCCAGTTGACCATTTTCAATACTCCTTAGAGACGGAAAACTTTCATCGGCAAGCCCAATCACCATCACTTTGAACCACTCACAACCTTTCGCCGAGTGAATAGTTGAAAGTGTCAGATAATCGACCGGCTGATCCTCACCATCAAAATCTTCTTCGTTCAAAAAGTAATCATTTAAGAATTTATGCAAATCATCATAATCTTTTGAAGCAGCAACAAATTCCAGCAGTTCATTTTCACGCCCCCTAAAGACATCATGTTTATCATACTTTTTCTTCATGATGGGAAGATACTTATCGTATGCTAAAGTCATAATTTCTTCGGGTTTTTTCTCGGATTTAAGAGCAAATTCGAACAAATCTTTTTCAATAAAAAGTTCTTCAAAGTTTTCAATTGCTTTACGTTCTTTCGGCGTCAAGCTCTTGAAAATGTTTTCTCCGCTTTCAACACGTACCTTTTTGAAAATACGCATCGCAGTTTTATCACCGATTCCCGGTAGAAGTTTAAGAAAGCGAATCCATGCAGGTTCATCAAGATTAGAGCAAATAGCGCGCAAGATTGCCTGAAAATCTTTAAAATGGGCCGCATCGGCAATAGTTCTGCCGCCAAACTTTTTATATGGGATTCGCATTTTACGAAGTTCCATTTCCAGTTTGATCGCCTGATAAGCCGAACGAAACAACACCGCCTGATCACGGTATTTCACGCCGCGTTGATAATCTTTTATGATAGAGTTGATTAATTTATCACTTTGATCGAAATCATTTCGACAATAAACCAGCTGCGGTTTACGACCAATTTGTTTAGACGCCGCATGAAGCTCTTTCTTCATTCCCACTTCCGATTCTTCCCAAAGCACATTGGAAAGATTCAGGATCATCTGAGAACTGCGATAATTGTCTTCTAAGGGAATAACTTTGCAATCCGGGTAACGTTTATTAAAAGTCAGGATATTTTCAACACAGCTACCTCTAAAGCCGTAAATCGACTGTGCATCGTCTCCAACAACCATAATGTTACGGGTCATTTTCGACAGCACATCGATAATGTCATCCTGAAGACGGTTCGTATCCTGGTACTCGTCTACAAGAATGTAGTCAAAGTAAAGATTCCCCTGCTCTACTGCGTGTTCTAGATAAAACTTCCAGTGAAGCAGTAGATCATCAAAGTCTTTTAGGTGAAGCTCCTCTTTTCGGGCTTCATACCAATCGAACCATTCGCAAAGATCTTCTTTGGAGTATGGAAGCATCGACTCTTTTGCCGTTTCATAAATATCATTTCCGGTATTACGGCTATAAGAGAACACTTTGATAATTTCAGCGACTTCGGTCTTCTTCTTTTTGATCAATTTATCTTCAAAGATTCGGTAAAGCAGATCTTTAGCATCGTCTTCATCCATTACCGTAAAACGTTCATCGCCGTACTGAGACATAAAACGAACCGCCAATGCGTGAAAAGTTCCGCACCAAGGCAGTGATCGACCGTAGGCAAAAGTCGGCAAATCGATATCCGAATTCGCAATGCGGTAGTTCATTTCGTTGGCAGCTTTTCTGGTAAAAGTCACCGCCAGAATTCGAAATGGGCTGACACCATCTTTTAAAAGTCGAATCACACGATTGGTAATGACACGGGTTTTACCGGTTCCGGCTCCTGCTAGAACCAACGCCGGACCGTCGTTATGGTCAACTGCTTCCTGTTGTCGCTGATTTAATTTCATAGGATAAAAAAAGGGGGAGTAAAAACTCCCCGGAAAGTTATTCGGAAATGTTGTAAAGGCGCATCAATCTAGCTTTCAGCTTTTCTGCTTTTGCCTTATCTGCCGGATACTGTTTGATGAATGTGTCAAAATCTTTGTGAAAAGTGTCTTTGTTAAATGACTCTGTTTTCACGTAAGCCCACATCTCTTTAGCAAAAGTATCATAAGCAGGTGCTACAGTTTTTACTTTTGTAGTTGAGCCGCGACCAGAAGATGTTTTCGGACTGTTCTTCATCACAGTAAAAATAATCAAAACAACTACAAGCAATGCCAAAATGGAACCACAAGAAATGTAGATAATTTTCTTCACTTTCTTCGCGTGCTCTTCCAGTTCTTTCTCAATGCGATCTTTATGTGAAACACCGTCTTCTCCGACCGTATTCAAATGTTTGTGAAGTTTAGACTGTTTAGGACATGCCTTAGTAGACTTTTTCTTTTGATCAACAATCGCCTGGAGTTTATCCGCATTGGCAATTCCACTGCCTTTAGGCTTAGAAGAGCTACCTTTCTTCTTTCCAGTCGACTTTTTGCCACCAACTTTAAAGTTTTGAGGAGACTTTCCTTTTGTTGCAACCTTTTTCTTTTTAGGCTCTTCAGAAGTTTTCTCTTCTTTCTTCTCTTCAACAACCGGAGCTTCCTCAGCTTCAGCCTTTTCTTCAACAACTGGAGTTTCTTCGGTAACTGAAGCCACTTCTACTTTTTCAGACTCTTCTGATTGTCCTGAAAGTCTTGCAGCAGAGTTAATTCTATCAAGGCTTTCATCGACTTTACTTGTAGCCTCAGCCTGTTCGACTTTTTCCTCAACAGCAGAAGCTTCGGCAGTTTCCCCTTCCCAGCCAGCTTCAATTTTCTTCATTTTATCTAGTAAGCCAGACATTATCTATTCCTTTATCTAGGCCTTATATTTTTCAACAATTTCACGGTAAAACTCCGCTTCATTGCTTTCCATAAATTCAACTACCACACCATCTGGTAGCTTTTCTAAAAGATTGTCAGCAATAGTGACGAACTTTTTAAACTTCTCGTCAAGATGTTCATACATCGCTTCCGCTTTCCCCAACTCCTGTTTAAGCTCAATAATTGCTTCTTCTTTGGCAAGAGCAGCAGCTTTATTTGCCTCATCCGCCTGAGTAGCTACAGCCTTAATCGCCTCCGCTTCTTCAGGTGAAATATGAGTTGTATCACGAATATCAGTCGGTTCAGAGGTAATCTCTTCCTTTTCTGTTCCACCCACAACTGCAACTGGTGTAACGGTTTTCACCGAATCCTCTTCCAGTTTGGTTGCACGCGCAACAGTCCCGTGAAGGCGGTTCGACGCCATTTTTGCAATTTCAGGATCAAGTTCTTTAGCTTCATGCTTAAAGTCCTGTTCACCAGTCACATCAATTTTGATTGCTTTCTTTACAACAGGTGACGTAGGAAGTCTGTTTTTATTAAAATTCATAAATATGCTCCTGAATTAACTAATTGCACTAATTTGAATACGGCATTTATGATTATTCACCAATTCCATTTCTTCAATAGCAAGTGAAACTTTTTCCGACTCAATGGTTAGAGTTTCTGCTGCAATGTAATCATAATGTAATTTAAATGCTTCAGCAACTTTCCCGTTTGCATCGATCTCAACCTTAATTCTATCAGCCACCTGAAGGTTTGAATCTTTACGAAGACCCTGAATTTTATTGACAAGTTCACGTGCAAGGCCTTCAAGCTCAAGCTCATCGGTAATCACAGTATTCAGAGCGACAGTGATATTGCCTTCATTCGCAACAGTCACGCCCTCTTTCTCCGTGCGCTGAATCATCACATCATCAGCTCCGATTTCGATTTCACCGGCAGAGAACACCAATGAAACAGTTCCACCGTCACGGATTTGACCGATTTGTACAGTATCGAACTGACCGATCATTCCAGCCACTTCCTTCATGTTCTTACCAAGTTTTTTACCAAGAACTTTAAAATTTGCTTTCGCGCTTAGGTCAACAAGTTCTTCCTCATTCGCGTCAACTTTAACTGTTTTCACGTTTAGCTCTTCAGCAATCACATCCGCCATACCTTCAAGGTTTTCACGAGTTTCTTTATCGTGAGAAACGATAATAACTTCACTTAACGGCTGACGAACACGAAGATTTTTCTGTGAACGAAGGTAACGACCAAGCGAAACCGCGCTCATAGTTTCATCCATCTGCTGTTCAAGACGTGAATTCAAGTAAGCCTCATCCGCTTCCGGATAATCACAAAGGTGAACAGATTCAGGCATATCTTCTGTACGAAGGTTTTTATAGATTGTTTCTGTGATAAACGGAATAAACGGAGCCGCTGTTTTACAGAAGTTCACAAGGACATAGTAAAGCGTCTGATACGCCTCTTCCTTATCCTTGTCATCTGTACTTTTCCAGAATCGGCGACGGCTTCGACGAATGTACCAATTTGTCAGGTCATCCACAAACTTCTCAAAACGGTTTGCCGCAGGCTGCAGTTTGTACGCATCCATATTTTCACGAATCTCTTCAATCATCTGAGTCATCGAAGCAAGAATCCATTGATCCAGTGGATTTGAAGGGTTTTCAGGAGGATTTGCACCTTTTGGCGTCCAATTATCCACATTCGCGTAAGTCACAAAGAAGCTGTATGAGTTCCAGATCGGAATCACAACGCTACGAAGAACTTCACAAACTGAATCTTCTGAGAACTTCAGGTTTTCACCACGAACAACTGGTGATCCCATCAGGAACAGGCGAAGCGCATCCGCACCGTATTTATCCAAAATGTAGTGTGGATCCGGATAGTTTTTCTTACGTTTAGACATTTTATAACCGTCTTCCGCAAGAATCAGACCATTCACAATCACGTTTTTATAAGGACTTTTCTTGAACAGAGCAGTTCCGAGGACCATCAAAGTATAGAACCAGCCACGCGTCTGATCCAAACCTTCAGCAATAAAGTCAGCTGG
>DDLT01000257.1 GCA_002340265.1 Lentisphaeria bacterium UBA2565
CATAGTCAGTGCCGTCATTTACCCTAAAAGTCAGGTTGGCGGCTGAACTACCTGTTACGTCTTGATCAGGAGTAAAGTAAAGTCGGTCAGCAACTAAGTCTGCAGCTGTAATTGTTTCACCTGCAGAAATTTCACCATTTTTAGAATGATGAAGTGATCCATTGGACAGGCTGTCTATTAAGATATGGTTCAGGAGGTCCCCATCTGAATCACTGTAACCGAAGTCAGCGGTCATAATTGTCCTAGGCGTATTGGCAAAGGTATCAAGAGTTTTGTCAGTTCCTTCCGGGGGAGCTGCCATAACTGTAGCTAATGAACTTATTGCGCAAAGAGCCCATGCCCATGTTTTTGTTCTTCTCATCTTGTGTTCTCCGTTTATTTTATGTTAACAAATAACTCTGTTTTGTTTTTTTATTCGTTCGTAGGTACTCTTTTATCAGTGTTGTTGGTGCATAGTTTTGATTTAATTCGCAACAAAATAGTTGAATTTAGTTTTTTGGAAAGAGGATAGTTCCGCTTGGAAATGGGACAAATCCGATATTAAATATTTCTCTAACAATTTATTAATTATGTTTAGCATGAACTACGGGGATATTTTTGATATTTTTAAGCAGTAACTCTGCACAAATATAACTGTTTTTTATTTATTGACTTTTCATGTCTATTTTTGTTTGTAGATTGTCCCCATTGATAGTTTTTATTCTATTTCTTTTTTATGTTGGCGCAGAGAATAAGAGATATTTTTTGAAAGAAGAATCGAGTACGAAGTATTTAGGGAGGGGGGAAATGAATGATGATTTGGGTGGTCAAACCATCGCAGACAAGCTTATGGAATACGGAGATGCCTGTTTTAGTACTATCTGTGAATTGTCACTTCTTGACAAAAGGGCAACAGAGCTGCACAAACATGACTTCCATCACGTTGTAGTTTGTGTGTCCGGTATGGGGACTTATGTCGCGAATGATAGAGAGTTTATAGTTGAATCACCCGCGGTTATTTTTACACCATTTGAAACGTGTCATAAATGGTCTGATTGGGGTAACATGAAGGGCTATGCATTAGGTTTAAGCACTGATATGATTCCGCAGGATTACTATTTTTGTTTTTTTAGCGACAACTCCCCCCAAGTTGTCAATATACCGGGGTATGTTCTAGAACGTGTGGAACCCTTTCTTAATAAAATTAAAAGAGAATGGGAAAGAAGTCGAGCTGAACGAAATCACATCTTTAGTTCATGTTTGAATATTCTTTTTTCTGAGATTAGTGACTGTTTCCCTCAAAGAACTGTTGATGTAGATTCACAAGAACAGCTTTGTAAGCATTTCAATAATCTACTTAATACGCATTGGAACTTCTCGCATAGTTCCGAATTCTACGCAAAAAAGCTCGGCGTAACACCGGACTACCTTTCAAAAGTTTTACGTGAAAAGTATGGTAAAGGCTCGCAGGCTCTAATAAAGTCTCGAATTTTGAAAGAGGCAAAATATTTGCTAACCAGGACAAGTCAGAGCGTAAAAGAAATCAGCTTTGAATTGGGGTTTAATGACCCTGGATACTTTTCCCGTTTTTTTAGAAAATCCGTCAATAAAGCCCCTAAATCTTATCGTAAAGATTTCATGAAGGATTAGCCGTTAAAAATATTCCTTTAGTCGGGTTCGATATTTTTTTCAAAAACTCCAATTAATAACCAAAAATCGGCTTGAAGCTTTTGAAGCTTGGCTTTTATTTACCGCCGAATTTAACTTTGTTCTATATTTTAAACTCTATAACAGGAAAATTGGAGACTTTATCATGAGTTTTATGGATAGCGTTATCGCTAAAGTGAAAGGGGCAGGGCAGGTTGTCGTGCTTCCAGAAGGTCAGGATCCTCGAGTAATTAACGCCGCTGCAACCGCAACTGCAAATGATTACGCAAAAGTTATTGTTTTGGCTACACCTGAAGAAGTCGAATCACACAAGGTTGACGGACTTCCTGTTGACGCCGGTTTTGAAATTATCGACTGGACAACTTCGGAAAAAGGCGAAGAGCTTGCTGTCAAACTTCAGGAGCTTCGTGCAAAGAAAGGCATGACAATTGAGGATGCGCGCAAAGCTGTTCAAAATCGTCTATACTTCGGTGCTTTGATGGTAAAAGTTGGAATGGCTAACGGTCTTGTGGCGGGAAGTATTGCGTCTACCGGCGACATGCTTCGTTCAGCTTTCCACTGTATCGGAACTGCACCTGGTATCAAAACTGCAAGTAGCTGTATGATTATGGATTTTGCAACGCCAGCACCAAACGGTGAAACTTCTATGTTCTTCGCGGATTGTGCGGTAAACATTCAGCCAGATTCTGCCGGTCTTGCAGATATCGCTGTAGCGACTGTTAAAACAGCTCAGTCTCTTACAGGTGGCGAAACTAAGGTTTCTTTCCTTTCTTTCTCAACAAAAGGCAGTGCAAAACATGACCTTGTAGATAATGTGAGTAATGCGAAGGATCTTGCAATTGAGAAAATTAGCAATTTGGGCATCGAAAATGTAACTGTTGATGGTGAACTTCAGGCCGACGCGTCTATCGTTCCTGCTGTAGGTGCTAAGAAAGCCCCTGATAGTGATGTGGCTGGTCAGGCAAATGTATTGATCTTCCCGGACCTTCAGGCTGGTAACATCTCTTATAAACTTGTTGAGCGTTTGGCTGGTGCAAAAGCTTACGGTCCGATTCTTCAGGGACTCGGTGGTGCATTGAACGACCTTTCTCGCGGTTGTTCTGCCGATGACATCGTTGGTGTTATCGCTATTACAGCTGCTCAGTCAATGTAATAGTTATTTGTTTAATAAGCTCGGAGTTTTAGAATTCCGAGCTTTTTTGTATGCTTTGCAGATGAAAATTTAGTTATTACATTTTTATTGTAGCTCAATGGGGCACATTATAGTACAAAAAAATTACCATGCGTGGTTAAGGAGATTGATAATGTCTTACAAAATTATTCCAAAGAAGTTTAAATCTTTGTTAGAGTCATCAAATGAAGATCGTTATTTTCATTCGATTGCGAAAATTGTTTATCATGAAGAACTTTTTGCACTTAAAGATGATCAAGGCTGGTTTTTTGCAGAAACAGAAAAAGGTGAAGTTTATTTCCCTATCTGGTGTCATCCTGATTTTGCGACAAAAGTGGCGGCAAAGAATGCAAAAGGATACTCAGTAGAAACAATCGACTTGGAATCATTCATGAATGCATGGCTTCCGGGATTGGCAAATGACGGTATAAAAGTATCTATCTTCCCTAATATGGACTGGGAGTCGATGATGCTCGATGCCTCTGTAGTTTTAGAAGATGTCCAGGAACAGTATGTGTTTTTGAATACCGATAATGACGAAGAGGAAGAAGAATAACGTTTACTCAGCCGCGATCGTATAAGTGGCTTTTCCACGTTTTTTTGAGATGTACATTGCCACATCTGCTTTCCGAAGAAGTGTAGTTTCGTCTGCTGCACTTTTTGGAAAGAAAGAGACACCGATGCTGGCAGATATCTTGATTGGTGTATTCTTTAGCACCTTAATGTTTTGGGTATGTTTGATGATACGTTTTGAAATTGCTTCAATATTTGAACGTTCATTTAGCTGATGAATCATAATTGCAAACTCATCACCACCTATTCTTGCCGCCATATCCGACTTACGAATTGAGTCGAGAAGTGCCTGCGCTACTTGTTTTAGAGCCAAATCTCCAGTGTGATGACCCAGCTTGTCGTTAACGTCTTTAAAATGATCCAGATCAATGTATAGAATTGCGAAGGTTAGACCGTAGCGATTGCAATACTCTTTGCTGTGTTTTAGTTGTTGATAGAACATTTTACGGTTTGGCAAGCCGGTCAACTCATCATAATAAGCCATTTTAAGGAGATTGTATTTCAGCTTTAATCGATGGCGGATGATAATGTAGGCAATAATTGAAAGTAGAATCACAATCAAAGCTGCGAGTGAAGTAATCAGCCGTGTAGTATGGCAACTTTTCGCTCGTATCTGCTTGATGGTTTCATGGTCTAACTTTGATATAATAGTTAAAAAAGTGGATGAAACTGTAGTCCCAGTTTGATGCTGCTGAGGCGAAATAATGACGCCTTTGCCGATACGTTGTGCCGGAATTGTAACTTTTCGTGCCGTAAATAAACCTTCAGGTGTTTCGACAGTAGGGTGGGGTCCATTGATTATAGAAGCCCAGAGCACACTGTTTTTAACTCTGATCGTTTCGGAGTCCTTCCCTAGCATGAAACCCCACTCTTTGGATTTGTCGGGATGGGAAAGCCAATAGCCGTTGCTGTTTACTATGGTTTGTTCTCCCTGTACAAATTTTGATTCGCGTTTGATAGTATCAATCAAATATTGTGCTTTTATGTTGATAATAATTATGCCTTTTCTTGACTTCATATTATCAAAAAGTGGTACTGCAAAGCGAATTGTCGGAACAAATGGTTTTTCAACTTGACCATTTTCGACATTTAAGTCGATGTCAGAAATATAGATTTTACCTTTCGGAAGCGTCGATGCTGCTTGGAAATAGTAACGGTTTTTCTTATTTTGAAGTTGTTTAGCGGGTATTATTTCAGTTTTATTACCAATCTTGTTTATTCGAATCTGTTCCTGTCCGGAATTGTCTATGTAGCGAATTTGATTGCAGTAACTGAAGTTCGCCATATAAACTTTAAGTTCACGTTTTATGTCATCTTTGAGTGAATTGGTCTGCTGTTCTTTCGGCAGGTTGAGGAGTTTTTCCAACTCATTTTGGTGGGCAATTGTATAGACGACCTTTATCAGGTGAAATAGGCTGGTTTTGATGTTCTTGTCCTGCTGAAGCTGAAACGACCTGTTTTGATTAATAAGTTCATCAATTTTGTCTTCGGCTTTTTTCGAACAAATACGTTCACAGGTCACAAAAATCCCATACATCAAAACCAAAGATACGAGACAGATTATCGCAATAAGTGGTAGAAAACTTGGGTTTTGATGATGGAGAATTTTTACTTCAGCTGTTTTTTTGTTTTTATTTTTGAACATCCGAAAAGCCCCCGTGAAAAATCAAAATGTGCCGTCCTTACTTATATTGTTGTTTGAATTTGATTCAACCAACTGTTAGTTAAAAACGTCTTAATTTTGAGATTTTCTACAGGGCTTTGGTGAACTTTGCGACGAACATTGTGTCGTTATCGGCAAGATTAAATGGCAAAGAAAGAGTCGCTTCGACTTTTTCCCCAGTTGTTGGATGAACGAATTTAGCACCTTTGAATTCAGCATGGTCATTTAAAAATAGTTCGACAACTTTTTGGTTTTCCAGAATCGAGGCTGAACATGTCGAGTACACCAATGAACCGCCCGGTTTCACAAACTTTGCCGCATTCTTCAGAATAGAAAGCTGTAACTTTGCAGCTTTCTCCGAATTCGCAGTTTTAAAGCGCAGTTTTAGATCCGGATTTCTTCTCCAGGTTCCACTGTTACTACATGGCGCATCTACTAAAACTCCATCAAAAAGTGCATCATCAAGTTTCTTGGACGGTTTTGATAAATCAGTCGTGATAGTACGAATGCCTTTGAAATTGGCTTTCTTTGCACGTTTCATCAATTCTTGGAGCGGTTTATTACGAATATCACATGAGGTAATTAAACCCTTTCCACGCATCATTGCGGCAAGCTGCAGAGTTTTTCCTCCAGCTCCGGCACAGACATCCATCCATTTCTCGCCTTCTTTTGGATTTGCAACAAGTCCGATGCACTGAGACGCAAAGTCTTGAATTTCCACATTTCCATTTTGGAACGATTTAAGTGTATTGACATTGAAGCGACTGGTGACTTTAATCGACAGTTTGTTCTGCTTGCTGACTTCAAACTGTAGATTGTCAACTTTGTTTAGTTCGCTGATGATCGATTTCCACGATTTGTTATCGCGACAGCGCAACCAGATGGCTGGTTTAATTTGCTGAGCTTTTGCAAATTCTTCGATGTCACCTTCATAAATTTCTTCAAAACCTGCTGGTAGAAGTTCTTTAAGCTCAAACTCTTTTCCCTCGAAGTTTGTGTTAAAGAAGTCGTGAATCTCTTCAAATGAAGCGAGCTTTGTTAACTCATTGCACAAATCTACAGCATCTGTATAAAAGGACTCTGTTTCGCCTAGAGCGATTTTGATAAAGTTATACCAGCGGAAGAAAGAGTAGGTAATTTCGGAGTAAAAACGTCGGTCTTTACTTCCCCATCCACGGTTTTCACGAGTCGTTGACTGTAACTCTTTGTCTAAAGCTTTGCCTTTAAAAACGCTTGTTTCGAGTTTCTGAAGTAGTTCGGCTGCAATTAGTTTCTGGCGTTCGTAGTATTTATTCATTTCATTTTATCTTTGTTACCGGCGATGACCGAGATTTGACGTGTTTGTGAGAAAAGCTGTTTAACTTCTTTATTGAAATCTTCAAAAGTCATCGCTTTGATTTTATCTAGTTCTTCAAAATATGAGTTGTGACCCAGTCCGTAATATTCGTTAATTGCCGAGTTGAAGATCACAGTTTTGTTTTCCTGAGAAGAAAAGGCTTTTTCGCTGACAAGTTGCAATTTTGCTGTTTCGAACTCTTCTTTGGTTAAACCGTCAGTTCCCAGCTTTTCCAACTCTTCCTGTAAAAGACCAAGAACTTCATTGGCACTTCCCGGATCTGTCAGTGCGTAAAGCATCAAGTGACCGCGGTGGTGCCCAAGTTTTGTCAACACTCCAGTGTCGTAGGCTAAACCGTTATCTTCGCGCACTACTTTGAAGATTCGACTACTTTGTCCGTTCAGCGAGGCAAGAATTAGGTTCAAGACGTGACGTTTGGCGTCTATAGCTTTACAACCCGGCGTTCCTAAAATCACCAAAGCCTGCTCCTGTTTTAAGTCGACAAGGAAAGACTCTTTTTCTCCTGAAAAATCGGGTTGGTCAGTTTTGTTGATTTCACCTTCAAAAGATGGAAGTGAACTCATGACCTGATCAAGTTTAGAGATTAGTTTTGCCTTATTTTTTAAACTTCCGGCAACTGATATGACAATTTCATCTTTTCGAATCAGTGACTTAAACATCGTTCTCAGGTCGTCAATTGAAATATTTTGAATTGATTCCACCGTGCCGTCAGGCGTTTTGCTGTAGGGATGATTTTCTCCGTAGAGCGCAGTGGAGAACGCTTTCATTCCCGGTGCAAAAACTTTCTTGTTTTTACTTTCAATCAGCTGAATCATGTTGCTGCGTTCACGATTGAACACGTTTTCATCAAAAAGTGGTTTCAGTAGCACGTCACTAAATGCTTGAAGTGCGATGTCCTCTTTTTCAGGGAGAAATGACAAATCGCAGCAAAGTGTATTATTTCCCGGACTGAACGTGATTGTAATGCCGTTGGAATCGAGAAACTCCAGAAGCTGTTCTTCATTCATATTACCCGCACCGGCTCCGAGAACTCGTGCAAGCAGGAATGAACAGCCGGATTTACCAATTGGGTCAATAAAACTACCATCTGGGAAGACAATACAGATATTTGTCAGTGGTGCAGTTTCACGGTTCAGCGAAATCATCCGTACTTGAGATTTAGGAAGTAGTTCTTTATCAAAGCTGTTGATATGCTCCGATTTCGACGGTGACAGTTGCTTTTCAACTTCATCACGGTAATCTTCAGGCCATTGGCGAACCACAACTGCGTTTTCCGGTTTCAGGTACTTTTCAGCAACTTCCTTAATTTGTTCGATATCAACTTCGTCTAGACGTTGAAGATACGGTTCCCAGAAGTTTGGTGAATCGAATCCGGTTGTTGCCGTAACAAAAAGCTGAGCTCGTGAATTGACAGTTTGCATCTGCTTTAAGAACGAAATCTTATTCTTCAGAACCGCTTTTTTTATCTCTTCCACATCGACATTGCCGGTGAGAAGGTCGTTCATCACTTCAAAAATCTTATTTTCAGCTTTTGGTAGCTTTTCAGGAATTGCAGATGCACTGCAGGCGAAAATACCGGCGTGTGGAATCGTATAACTAAAAGCACCAACAGTTATCGCAATGTCTTCTTTCTTCTTAAGACGGTTTACGAGAAGTGAACTCTGCGAACCTGAAAGCATTGTTTCAATTACATCAAGAGCAGGAATATCTTTCTCCAAACCAGTCGCCAGATTGTAGGTAATCATGACGCGTGCTTGATTGTCATTGTAGAAGATATCACGGTTGTCAGAAAACTCTTTTCGGCAATAGTTTGGAATCACAATAGGTTCGATAGTTTGATTCTTCCAACTGTCCAGAGTTTTGGTAATCAATGAAACCGTTTCGTGCACATCCACATCACCAACTACAACAATTGTCGAATTGTTCGGCTGATAACGACGATTGTAATAATTTATCATCATTTCACGCGACACTTCGGCAATTTTATCGCGATAACCGATTACCGGAATTCCAAATGGATGTGTGCCTGCGGCAACTCGCCATGACTCCTGCTGAAGATGCCAGTTCGGCTTATCTTCATACATACTCTGTTCATTCAGAATGACATCTTTCTCGGTGATAAACTCTTCCTCGGGAAACAGGGGCTTTGTGACCGCATCCATCAGAAGCTCGGTCATCTCCTTCCATTTGTCGGAAACCGCATCAATGTAATAGCAGGTGTGATCTTTGCTTGTATAGGCATTGATGTAACCACCGTGCCGCTGCACTTCATCAGAAATATCATTTTTGCCGGGATAGTTTTCCGAACCCTTAAAAATCATGTGTTCAAGAAAGTGGCTGAGTCCGTGACCCGCCGGATTTTCATGAATGCTTCCAGTCGTTACGGCAAACTGAATCGAAACCACTGGAGCCGTTTTAATCGGCTGGACGATTATTTTTAGTCCATTTTTCAACTGAACATAATGATATTTACCAATTGTGAAGTCGTTATTCAAATCAATATTCCTTAATTGAAGATTGGTTTTGTAATGGTGCGTTTTTCAGGTTGAAACGGTTTTACAAATGCCTCTTGGAACGAATAGCATTTTTGAAAATCATTAATCGAATCATGCTCTGTTTTTGCAAGAAATCCGTTGTTTACCAAATTAAATACAATGTTGCCGAAGTCAATTCCGTACTTAATTCCCCATTCGTTGAACAGGTCAATTGCCATCGGACCGTATTCTTCCAGCGCAAACTCACGAATTGCCTCAAGAAGTTCCTGGCCCGTCACATGCGGCGACTCGCGTTCAATCAGAACTTTCGCATACTTTTCTCCGGCAAAGTTAAGCGCAGTAAGCACAAACTCGTACGCCTCTTTCGGATAACGGGCATCTTTTTCTAAAATGATATTCAAAAACTCTAAGTTCATTATTCAGCTAGCTTTTTCTCAATACGTGTTGCAATTGCTTCTGCCAATTCGTCTTTTTCAGTACCTTCTTCATAAGTCAACGCACGCCATCCGAAATTGAAACCGTCAGTTGCTTTACGTGGAATCACGTGAAGGTGTACGTGTGGAACCACCTGACCAGCACATTGACCGTTTGAAAGGTGAAGGTTAAACGCGTCGCCGTCAATTTCACGAACAGCGCATTGAGCAATCGTCGGTGCAATTTTCATCATTGCTTCAAGGTATTCAGCCGGAACTGATGTCAGACTCAGATAGTGCTTTTTAGGCACAATTAGAATATGACCTTTATTAATCGGTGCGATATCCATAAAAGCCAGAACCAAATCGTCTTCGTAGACCTTTGAGCAAGGGATTTCGCCTTTTACAATTTTACAAAAAATACAGTTGTGTTCCATATCAATTCTCCTTAATCACGCGTGACTTACTTCTTAGCAAGCGCTCTCATATATTTTAAAATTCCGTTGGTAATTCCGTCCACCAGTTTGGTCTGGTATGAACTGTTACCAAGGTTACTTTCTTCGTATCGATTACTTATAAAGCCCAGCTCAAGCAACGCCGCCGGGCAGGGCGCCTTATCCAAAACCACAAACTGAGCATGTTTGACTCCACGATCGCGTGCTTTGGTTTTTGATATCATAGATTTTTGAATTTCGTAGCCGAGCCTGATACTCTGCTTGTCGTAGTAGTTTGCCATGGTGGCAGATTTACGAGCTGAACCACCGCTGGTAGAAGGTGCATTTTGCGGCGTTAAAACATACGTTTCGACACCAGTTGCAGCCGCACTTGCCGCATTGGTGTGAAGACTCAGGAAAAGATCCGCTTTATAGTTTTTGGCAATTTGTGCACGTTTATCCAGCGAAACAGTCGAATCATTGTAACGCGTTAAATAGACATCAAAACCAAGTGATTTTAACTTGTTCTTCAACTTCACTGCAATCTTGAATACAACATCTTTTTCTTTGAAACGTTTTCCTGCGGCACCTTGGTCTTTTCCACCGTGACCCGGATCAATGACAATACGTTTTGTACGTTTGTAGGAGATTGCATCTTTTCGAAGAATCGGGTCGAGTACTTTCAAAAAATCACTCTGTGAAACCATCGGGACACGATTGGTACTAGTAGGGGCAAAACTTAGGCTGACTTTTGTGCCGTTAAGCGTCGCCGAACGCGAATCTTTCTTCAGCTTTATATTACTCCATTTTGAGTAAAGCGTAAAATTGGAGCCGGAAACCGAATATCGCATACCGAAGAAGTTCGCCGCATCACTCAGTTTTATATAGTTTTTCCCATAAACCTTATAGGCCTGAATCTTCTGTTGCGCCGACGCAGAAACAGTCAAAGCTATCAGACAAATTGTAGTGAAAAAGCGGAACATTTTAAGCATAGGAAACCTTCTGTTTTTGAACTTACGGCTTCTAACTTATATCGAATTGGATGGAAGTATACTAGTTTGGTATAAATTGGTAAAATTTTACCGAGCTTTATATTAGTCTTATTCAGTCAAAAGGAGACATACCTATAACGTGAGGTATCGAATTTGTCCTCTCTGTCATCATCTCGGTTTGTCGATGAGTAGTGTCGATTTTGATTGGTTAGACAGATATAACAGTCTAGGTGCTAGTCATACCAGTAAAACCATTGTGTGATTCAAACGTCGTTAACCGATTAATTGGTCAACGAGTTCTTTACAACTAGTGAAGTTGTTGTCTCTTTCTACGAGTCGCTATCGCATCTAACTCTAGTTGCGGTTCTTTTATCAGACGAAATAAAATAAGAGGATAAATTGAACAGTCTTAAAGCTAAGGTCATGAGTCCGCGGCTCCAGACCTTAGATTTTTGAAACAACTGTTTATCCTATATAGCGGGAATTTCCTAAACCGAGAATTGGGTAGAAGATAAGTGGCAGGAAGATTAGACCGAAGCCAAACATGATGCTGCGATTGAAAAGTCGTGCCATATCAAAGACCAGCATAAATGCGACCACAATATTCACGAACGGGATTAGTAACAGCAGAAACCACCATAGCGGTCG
>DDLT01000258.1 GCA_002340265.1 Lentisphaeria bacterium UBA2565
TTCAGCCGTGATCAGCTCGTGTCGTTCATCAACGGCTTGAGTGTCGAACGGTTGAAAGGTGTCTTTATTACCGAAACGGGAATCTTCGGCTACAACCTCACTTCTGATGGTTTAACAGAGGTGACTATTGATGACTGTATTGAAAGTCGTGTTGAAATAATTGCAGATAAAATTGACGGTGACTGGGAAACTCAACTTATGGATTGTTTAACCACAAATTAAACTTGTCCTCACTAACTGGTCGCTAAGAATGGAAACATTATTATGAAAAACAAAACAATAGTTACAGTTGTTATCCTTTTGGTTGCACTTGGTTTATTTTTGCAATTTTCCAACTCAAAATCGAAGACTTCTACTAACATAACGCAGAAAAAAGTGGTTTTAGCATCCACATTTCCCATTTACCAAGTAGTTCGAAATGTAGTGAAAGGTTGCGATGAAGTCAAAGCCGAGCTGATGTTACCGAGTCAAATGGGTTGTCCTCATGACTACGTGCTTACGCCGCAGGATATGAGCAAACTTGCCACAGCCGACGTATTGGTCATCAATGGACTGGGAATGGAGGAGTTTCTTGGTGCACCGTTGAAAAAAGCTAATGCAAGGCTCAAAGTTATTGACAGTTCCGTAGGAATTACAGATTTGTTAAACTACAATGGAGCCGGCGGATGTTCAGGTTGTTCCGGATGTGGTTCAACATCTTGTGGTTCGCAAAAAACTGCCGGCAAAAAGATTTCGACTATTAACCCTCATCTTTGGGTAAGTCCGCGCCTAGTCAAAAAGTTGGCTAGAAATGTTGCTGAAGAACTGGCGAAAATTTATCCACAGAGTAAAGATCAGTTTTCGAGAAATGCGAATGATTTCTCTCAAAAACTCAGTGTGCTTACGGATAAGCTGAAGAACTTGAAAAACGAACTGACAAATAATCGGATTATTCAGACTCAAGGAATTTTTGACTATATGGCTCGTGATGCCGGCCTTGATATTGTGGGGATTATGCAGCATTACGGTCAGGAACCTTCTGCGGCAGAACTTATCGATTTGGTAAAAATCATCGAGAATCAAAAAGCAGGAGCTATTTTCAGTCAGCCTCAGTATTCTGACAAAGTCGCTCGTACACTTGCAAAGCAAACGGGTATTAAAATTATTAAATTAGATCCAATTGCGACTGGTCCGGAGGATGCGCCGATTGATTACTATGAGTCGATGATGCATAAAAATATTGAAATAATCAGAAATTCCCTCGGGGAAAAAGAATGAAACCTATAGAACAAAATCTACCTGCTGTCTCTTTTGATAATGTATCGATTCAAATTGGCGACAGCACCATTCTCGACTCGATAACGGCAACTGTTCCCAAAGGTGGTTCAACTGCAATAGTCGGCCCCAATGGTGCGGGGAAAACGAGTTTATTGATGGCTCTTCTGGGAGAAATGCCCTGCACCGGAAACATCACAATTGCCGAGAACGAAAATGGAGAACCGCTGCGAATTGGTTACGTCCCACAGCGACTGCCATTTGACCGGGGAATGCCCATAACTGTGATTGAATTTATGTCGATGGGACGACAGCGAATGCCTTTTTGCTTTGGAGTTCGCAAAAAACACCGTGAATACGCTAAAGACCTTTTAAAGTCTGTAAAGGCGGAAGAGTTGGCGAATAGGCATCTCGGAGCGTTATCAGGCGGTGAAATGCAACGCGTACTTTTAGCATTGGCTTTAGGCGAGAACCCCGATCTGCTTATTCTTGATGAACCTGCGGCGGGAGTTGACTTCCTCGGCGAACGTCTATTTTGTGAACTTCTGGAGAAGTTAAGAAAAGAAAAAGGCTTCACCCAACTTATGGTCAGCCATGACCTCGGAACAGTATCACATCACGCCACACATGTAATTTGCCTTAATAGTAAACTTATTGCCGAAGGAACTCCTAAACAAACACTGACCTACGACACGCTTTCTGCGGTATTCGGGCATCACATGGGGTTGGTATGTGATCACATTCTACCGCACAGTAAACTGGAACATGACCACCCATGTTGCGATGAAGAGGGGAAAGAGTCATGAGTTTAGATTTAATCTATGAATTTATAGGAAAAGCGTTTCCCTTTGAATGCATGCAGATGACATTCATGCAGCAGGCAATGCTGGGTTTGCTTCTTCTGGCTCCGATGTCGGCTTTGATGGGTGTACAGGTGGTAAACTTCCGCATGGCATTTTTTGCCGACGCCATCAGCCACTCCACTTTTGCCGGTGTAGGTTTGGGACTTATTTTTGCAATTGACCCGCATTTCACCATGCCGGCATTCGGACTTTTAGTCGGCCTTGGAATTATGGCTTGTCAGCGCCGAAGTTCACTTTCAAGTGACACAGTGATTGGAGTCTTCTTTTCTGCAGTGATTGCTTTCGGATTGGCTGTGGTCAGTCGCGATAAAAATGCGGCCCGCAATATACAGTTGTTCCTTTACGGTGACATTCTGACAATCAGTGATACCGACATCAAAGCGATGATAGGTCTATTTATAATTTTGATTGCCTTTCAAATCTTCGGATACAATCGGATGCTTTACATCGGTTTGAATACAACTCTGGCGAAAGCGCATCGAGTCAAAGTCGCATTTTATCAATATATGTATGCAGCTCTACTGTCACTGGTGGTGATCTTTTCGGTCTGGGCTGTCGGCGTTTTCCTTGTGACAGCAATGCTGATTGTACCCGCTGCTGCCGCAAGAAACCTTTCAAAAAACGCCGGAAACATGGCTTGGTGGGCGGTGACAATCAGTGTGTCATCGGCCATTATCGGGCTGTTGATTTCTGCACAAGACTGGGCTCGAACCGCGACAGGAGCAACCGTTGTGCTTGTCTCATTCGTCTGGTTTATTATCAGTAGCATCGTCGGATATACCCATCACCGCAAATAGCAGCAGTCCAAGCTCAACAAACTTTTACGAAAGCATCGCTCCAATCTACAACTGCTATTATAATCCATAAGTTGTTGATATTTAGACAACTTATAAGTTGTCGATTTTATAAAAGACGGCTTGATAAAAACGATATTGATACCATTTATAACTGACAAAATTAGTTATAAATGGTATTTATTTTTTATATAAACGAGGTAAAACTATGTTGCTTAAAGACTTACAAGGCAAAAAAGTCGGAATGTGCGTTTCCGGCGGACTTGATTCTAAGACTGTTACTAAACTTTTTAAAGAAAACGGCATCGACGTGGTGTGTTTCACTGCTGACCTTGCTCAGCCGGATGAAACTGATATCAACGGTGTAATCGACAAGATGGCGCCATGCGGTGCTGAAACTGTAGTTGTGGACTGCAAAGACGAGATGGCTGAAATCTGTCTTGAAACGATCAAATGCGGCGCAATGTACGACGGCGGTTACTGGAACACGACTGGTATCGCACGTGTTGTAACTGTAAAAGGTATCGTTAACGCAATGAAAGAACGCGGTTGTGATGTACTAGCTCACGGTGCAACCGGACGTGGTAACGACCAGATGCGTTTCGAGCGTTACACAAATGTTCTTGCTCCTGAAATGGGTGTTTACGCACCTTGGCGTGACCCTGAACTTCTTGCTAAATTCCCTGGCCGTACTGAAATGGCTGACTACCTGGCAACTTTCGACATTCCAGCTGTTGTCGGTATGAAAAAGAAATACTCTACTGATGCCAACCTTGCTGGTCTTTCTCACGAAGCAGAAGATTTAGAAGAGTTGACAACTCCATGTACAATCGTGGACGCATCAATGGGTGTTTGGCCTCAGGATGCACCGGATGAAATCGAAACGATCACAATCCGCTACGAAAAAGGTCGCCCAGTTGAGATCAACGGCAAAGCTGTTACACCTTTCGAAGCGATGACAATCGCCAACGAAATCGGCGGACGCAACGGTATCTGGATGAAAAACGCGCTTGAGTGTCGTATCATCGGTACAAAATCACGTGGTGTTTACGAAGCTCCAGGTATGGAAGTTCTATACCAAGGTCTTGAACAGGTTTACCAAGCAGTTCTAGATCGTCGTTCTTTCTCACTTTTCCGTCAGCTAAGCGCACTGATTTCTGATCAGATTTATGATGGTCGTTACTTTGATCCGTCAACTCAGGCGGCACGTGCGGCAATCGACACACTAGCAGCCAATGCTAACGGACTAGTTTCTCTAGGACTTTACAAAGGTAACGTCTTCTTCCAGAGTTTGACTGAATGTCCAGCTTCTATCTACAACGAAGAAGACTCTTCAATGGAAGCAAGTGACGGATTGAATCCGTACAGCTCACAAGGTTATGCTGACATTCTTTCAGTTGAAGCGAAGTCTTTGGCGAAAGCGGGTCAGATCAACGACCGCGTATAACTTTTAAAGCCCGGCAGCAATGTCGGGCTTTTTATTTTAAATTTGTAAAATCCTTTTCTCAATATTGACGGCTCAGCAATTCGTGCTTAGTTTACAACTCGTTAAACAAATTACTGATTTGGAACCGATTATGAACAATTTCTCACAACTCACACTTAACCTCCTTCAACTGGACCTGCTACTCTTGGCGGAACCGGTTAAAAGTGTTTAGGGTGAGCGACAAACGTTCATAACAGGATTTTAGAATTTCTAAGCCGTGAGCCCTAAACTCACGGCTTTTTTTATGCTTTTACATTTTTGAATTAAATAGTAAGGAAACTGAACAATGAAAACAATGAACTATACCAAGTACAAACCATTCCCTCCGATTAAATTGGAGAACCGCGAATGGCCCGACAAACAGATTACCAAAGCACCGACTTGGACATCTGTGGATCTACGCGACGGAAACCAGTCTTTGATCATTCCAATGAATTTGGAAGAGAAGTTGGAAATGTTCAAACTACTTTGCGATGTCGGTTTCAAAGAGATCGAAATAGGCTTTCCTTCTGCATCCGAAGTGGAGTTCCAGTTTGCCCGCAAATTGATTGAAGACAACTTAATTCCAGACGACGTAAGCATTCAGGTTCTAGTTCAGGCTCGTCAGCACCTAATCGAACGCACATTCGAAGCGTTAAAAGGCGCAAAACAGGCCATCGTTCACGTCTACAACTCCACATCTACACTTCAGCGTAACGTGGTATTCCGCAAATCTCAGGCGGAAATCAAAGAGATCGCCGTAAAAGGTGCGAAGATGGTAAAAGACTACGCCGACACCACCGACGGCAACTACCGTTTTGAGTACTCTCCTGAAAGTTTCTCACAGACAGAAATGGACTACGCATTAGATGTCTGCGAAGCAGTTTTGGATGTCTTTGAAGCCTCTGCCGAAAACCCGGTAATTCTAAACCTTCCGGGAACTGTTGAAGCATCGACTGCCAACATTCATGCCGATCAGATCGAATGGTTCTGCAAAAATCTAAAAGACCGCAAACGCGCCATCATCAGTCTTCACACCCACAACGACCGCGGCACAGGTGTTGCGGCATGTGAATTGGCGGTAATGGCCGGTGCCGATCGCGTGGAAGGTACGCTTTTCGGAAACGGAGAACGCACCGGAAACTTGGACATTCTAACCATGGCGATGAACCTTTTCTCACAAGGTGTAAACCCGGAGTTGGACTTCAGTGACATCAACCATATCCGCAACGTCTACACCCGCTGCACCAGAATGAGCGTTCACGAACGCCACCCTTATGCCGGTGACTTGGTTTATACCGCATTCTCCGGTTCGCATCAGGATGCCATCAACAAAGGAATGAAAGCCAACCGTGAACGTAACGATGGTTTATGGGAAGTGCCATATCTTCCAATCGATCCGATGGACGTGGGGCGCTGCTACGAATCAATCATTCGTATCAACTCGCAGTCTGGAAAAGGTGGAATCGCCTACATCATGGACGCCGAGTTTGGTTACGAACTACCGAAAGCGATGCACGTTGACTTCGGGCGTGTCATTCAGGACTTCACTGATGAAACAGGCGAAGAAGCAAGTCCGGCAAAGATCATGGAACGCTTCAGCGAAGTGTACCTAAAAAGCGCCGCACCTTACAGCCTAAACAAATGTTCTGTAAACAGTGAAATGAGCGGAACTGCAGGTGAAGAGTCTGAAGTAAAAGCCTCTGTAAGCATCAACGGCGAAGAGAAAGTTGTAGAAGGAAAAGGAAACGGGCCAATCGCGGCATTTGTCGACGCATTCAACGCTACCTTCAACACCTCTTTCAAGATCAAAAC
>DDLT01000004.1 GCA_002340265.1 Lentisphaeria bacterium UBA2565
CAATCGATAACCGTGAAATTAACGATCTACCAGTGGCTACTGATGACTCGGCAACTACTTACAAAAACAGTGCTGTAGTTGTAGCAGTTCTGGACAATGATACCGATGTGGATTCTGAAATCTCTCTCGATTCAGTAACTCAAGGTGCAAATGGTGTCGTGACTTTTGATGGCAATAGAGTCACTTACACACCTACTACTGACTTTTATGGTACAGATAGCTTTACTTATACCATTACCGATGGAGAGTCTACTGCAACAGCAACCGTTACGGTTGGTGTGATTAACGCTATAGCGAAAGAGTATCCAGAAAGTGCACCTGCTTATACTGATGCGTTGGGGAATGGAAATGCTTATTTTTATAAGAGTTTAATTTCTACAGGTGCAACACTGAATGTGGGTTATGATAGTAGTTCAGCAGATTATGATGGAAGTTTATACACCTATAAAAATGCAACTGCAAATCATACTATTGAAGTTACAGAAGGTGAAGCATTTACTCTGAATGTTGAATCCAATAAAACTACAAATGATATGTATGTAGGTATTTTTGCAGACTATGATGCAGATGGAGACTTCAATGATGATGGTATATTGTCCGGACATGGTTTAACATCAGGTGGATCGAAACTTTTTAATATCACGATTCCTGAAAATACAGTGCCGGATGGATATACCAGCGTGGTTACCAGACTTCGAGCTAGAATTGTTTACACATCGAAATCTGTAATTATAACTGATGCTGCAGAGCGTTGGGCTGGAGATCCAGGACCTTCTGTTCGCAGTGGTGAGTCATCTGGAGCAAGTCGTTCAGCCTCTACAATTGATATTACTCTAAAAATTAATAAAGCTATACAGCCGGCAACTGCTAATGGTGATTTTAAAGTCATCGGTCTTAATACCACTACTTCAATCGATGTGATCGCAAATGACAGCAATGCCGAAGGCTACCCGGTGCTGAGTGTAACTCAACCTGAGAATGGAACTGTTGTCATTAACGGAAATCAGGTGGACTATACACCAACTAATGACTTCTTCGGTGCAGACAGCTTCAGTTACTCAATCGGCTCTGAATTAGATCAGACAGCAACCGTGAGTGTTCAGGTTGGCGGAACAGCAGTTAGCTTGGCGAACCCTGATACAGACGGTAACATTGCTCATTTTATAAGTGCAAGCAATGCAAGTTCAGGCAGATACGGTGATCTGGTTGATCAATCTTCTCAAATCGGCTCAAATAGCGGCGATACAGATACCTGGGAGATTGACTCGCCAGCAGGTGCTTCTGGTGACGATATGGGCTCAACATGGCGCATGGGAGTTTTGGTGAAGTTGTCGCATATTGTAGGTTCTGATACGACTGATGAAATTACCAAAGCAGCAGAGATCTCTAAGATAAAAGCGATGACATTACGACTAAAAGTTAGCGGAACGGGTTCAGCAACTACTGAAGAGTATGCACCACGAGCTGTATTGTATGGAGTTGATGGCACTCCAAGTGGAACATCCGGTTGGTGGGGAACTGCGGGAAAAGTAACCTCCGCAGTTACTGCAGAGTCACGCTATGTAGATGGGGTCTATGATGACGTAACCGAGAGTTGGTTATTTACGTTAAAGGTCAAATCTGAGTTAATGAGTAGTTCGGATGGAGGTGATATCCTTGGAATTGCAATTGTCGGTAACGAAAATGCCGTGGCAAATGAATCAATTAGCTTTTCAGAAGTTGGTTCCACGCTTTACGTCACAACCGAAGATGTCTCTACCACTCCGGCAATTGGTCTTGAACTGACTCAAACAGACAATCTTCTTGAATGGACAGTTCAGGAAGAGGTCAATGTCAAAGAGTATCTTGTGATTGATGCAGACGGCAACATTGTCGCAAAAGTTCCTGCTGATAATAGCGGTAAATACTCCGTTATTTTGGATTCAAATGATCCTGTTTCACTGGTCGTCGTTGATAACTCTGGATACAAACAGACATTTAAACCAGAAGATGGGAACGAGCAAACTACAACTTACGACTTGCAAGAGGGTTGGAATCTGATTGCAGTTACATCAGAAGACGCAAACCTACAGCCACTGAAAGATTCCACTGCTGGAGTGATCTGGGGTTGGAATGGATCAGCGTACGAATTGATCGATTCAGCCGAACCGACTGATGCTGTTTGGGTGTACTGTTCAGTTGCAAAACAAGTTGATGTAACAGGTCGTAAATCTGATGCTAAAATCAACTTGAATTTTGGTTGGAACATGGTTGGTCCAGTTGAAAATGATTACATTCCGGAAGATGCAATTAGTGTATTCAGCTGGAATGACACCTACAACACAATCGCAGGCGAAGACAAAGTTCTAATAGAAGGCGTCGGCTACTGGATCTTCGCTCTATAAGTTTCAGGATGAAGGTTACAAGTACGTAAAAAACTTGTAACCTTAACTTTCAAACCTGAAACCGTAGTTCTCTCTACATCGGGGTTTACCTTCTCTCTCTCTTACAAAAAAGGTAAACTCCGTTTTTATTACTGTTTTAATTAACTTTCACTGCTTTGAATTGAGGTATGGGCTGTGGTTTCCTCTTCAACATGTCGTCAATGTTTTTTTCAATGATCTCTTCCATGTCCTGACGTTTTTTAAGGAAGTGGTCGTACTGTTTCATGTCCTTCTCAGACCAAGTGTTTGCTTCTTTATAGTCGCCGCAGAATGGTACTCCCAAATCAATCCACGTGGCAATTCTACGAATCTCGGCTTTTGATAGTTTGGTTTTGCCGTGTCCCTCTTCGAGCATTTTGATTAATTTACTTTTGGTAGAGCCGGCAAAGTAGGGTGGAAGTAGCGTCGGTACAGATTGACTGGTAATCCAGTTGACTATTTCGTTGGGGTTACCAATAAGTGCATGGTTACGTTTGCCACAATTTGTCAGATTTACGTAGGCTTCGCTCCAGTCACGTTTGGCAACGTTGTCTTTGAACGGCTCTTTAAGTAGGGAAAAAGCTTTTTTATTACCTTCTCTTTTTGGAGACTTCCCTCCGAACTTTTTGTAAAGAGGGCTACTGTCATTGTGACAGCTTATGCAGTGTTTGTCAAGAATTGGCTGAACGTCTCGAGGAAAGCTGAAACCTCTTGCCGGTCTGGAAAATGGCTTTAGTTTTTGTGGTGGATAGTTTAGTGCCATGGGCGTTTTCATCGGTGGTGTGGTGTTTTTGTCTTCATGACATCCGATGCAACCGAAGGTTTCACCCGGCATTAATGTGGACCAGCTGCGCATGGTTTGTACAACATAGCCGTTTTTGTCGAGAAGCTGGAAGTAGACTGGCGTATTTGCTGGAACAAAGAAGTTGGCTGAACCGTCGGCATGAACTTTGGCAGTTCCAAGAATTTTCTTAATATCCCAAGACCCGTTACCTACTGAGTTCGGCAGACAGACTTGAGCTCCACCACCTGGCCCTTTATTGAAGTTTTTGCCGATAGGCGAGGGTTTATAGATAAGTTCTACAACTCGAAGTTCCTTAATCGTTCCACGTTTTACTCCTTCCATTGCTGGACCGTAATAGACATCCTGCACATAGTAGCGTCCGTAATTTTTACGATAATCAACTTGTGATGGGCGCAGAGGCGGTCTTTTTCTTGTACCTAGCCACATTGGCTGTGTGCTTGAATAGTTGTCATCCGTTACAAGGATTTCACGATTACCGTCTTTGTCCATCCAGTAAATCCGCCAAAGTCCTCTGAATTTGTGGTAGGCTAACGGCGCATAGCTTACTAGAAACTCTTTTTCATTGACTGGAAGCGGGTAGCAGAATTGATCACCATATTGACCCCAAGCGTCGACACGCTCCGGCTTTTGTTCACGAACCGGTGCGATGAACTCAATACCTTTACCTTCTTGTCGACCTTCGGCAGTATTGATGATACAGAGTTTTCCCTGTTGGTTTGTGTGATGACCTGATGCGATTGACATTACTTTTGAACTTCCTGGAATGGCTCTTGTATGAAGAAGTGAGGTCGGGAACCATGAGTTGTTGCCGTAGTATTCGGTTTGCTGAGTGCCGTCCGCGTTCATCTGAAAAAGCGGCTGAGGATAAGTCTGACCGCGGTCATTGTAGTCCCAACGTGTATAGATGATTCGGCCATCATTAAGTACTTTAGGGTAGTTTGTGTGTACTTGATCGAAGCCGAGCCGTCGCATGTAGTTACCGTTTTTGTCACACTTGTAGAGGTTACTTACCTCTGTAATCCAGCAGTCTACTGTGGTGACACAACGGGTGGAGTTGAACAGAATGTCGCCGTCAGGAAGGTAGATCCCTTCATAGTCGGCAAAGCCTAGGCCTTTGGTTAGTTGGCGTACTTTTCTACTTTTTAGATCCATTTCATAAAGGTGGTAGTCATCTTCGCGGTCCGATTTTTTCCAAGAGAAAAGTACACGCTTTCCATCATAGGAGACATCGGGGTCACGCAGGCGACCTTTTGGATCCTTCAGTAATGTCCGTTGTTTTCCGTAAAGGGAGTCAAGTCTAAACATACAAAGCTCTGAATCCGGACGGAAGTGTCGCTCTCCCTGTGCATCTGATTGCCCCTCGGTGTAGGCGTAGAACGATTTCACAAAGTTATGTTGCTTCGTAAAAACGATTGATTTCTTTGTCTTGATGTATTTTTCGAGTCGGTTAAAGCGTCGCGCTTCACAGAGTTTTGAATAGAGTTGCAACCAGCGAACATCAGAAGTTGGCAGATTGTCTTGTTTCAACTTATTAAAAGCTGGTTTAGCTTTTGGGTCGTATTTTAGAAGATCGGTAATTAACTTTTGTTCGATCAAAGCGTCGCCTTTTTGATTAAGCCAAGCTTTCATATCGTTACGATTATCTTGTAGAAACCAGTCAGTCTGATAAGGAAATTTTTTCATAAGTTCACGGAAAACACCATGAAATTTATTAGTTTTATTTTCTTCTTTAAGCCGTTGTTTCAATTGAAGAATTTCTTTACTCCACTCCTGACGGTTTGCGGGGTTGGCAGACCAGGCTAGAGCGCTCCACATAAGTAGAGCTATATATGAAAATTTGAACATTTATTCCTTCCTTTTTTATCTATAGAGTTTTTTCTATTGTCGATTAATTTAATGCTTATTCATTTTCAGACAATCTTAGTGATTCTTATTTGTGAATAATTCTCTCCCTAAGTTGTTTACTCAAGGCTTTAGGGGTGGGGAGTTTCCTTAAAGCCTTGAGTCAATTTATTTTACTGAAACAGTGATTTTAAAGTTGGTTCTATTTCCCGAACGATCAATTGCCACGATTTCAAATTTGACTGCTTTTCCGCGGTATTCGCCTGTCGGTCCAAATGCCGAGAATAGGTCGTTCGCCTGAATTGCAGCCCAATCAGGACCGGATATTTTCTGGTAAGTCAATGATCCACCTTCAGGATCTTTTACCAGTTTGTTTAGGTCGATTGCGTAACCAACGGTTCCGACTTTCACTTCAAATACCTTCTCTTCTATACCTTTCATGATTTCAGGTGCAAGATTCACATCGCGTCCGTCCACTTCGACCATACTTAGGTTATCCAAAATCACCCATGGCTGTCGATTGTTGTAGCGAGGAGTTGTTTCAATCTCCAAAAGAATATCACGTCCAACAGGAGATTTTGGTGTCTTAAACTGTAAGCCCAAATCATATTTTCGATTAACAGAGCTGTGGGCGATTAGTTTTTTAGAGCCAGAACCGTTTACAGCATACGCATTGATGGATACCTTGTCTCCTCCTTTCCCATATTTAGCCGCACCTTTAAATAGGTATCCTTTGCCCGGGGTTAAAGCGCCTTTGAAGACTTTATAGATCTTAGACTTACCATTTACAGAAAGTGACTTATCTCCACTAATTGCCGGATTAGCCATATAACTGTTGCCATTTTTACCTTTCTTTTCTTCTTGCTTCTGCACTTTATAGGTGCCTTCCCAAAAGCTGTCATTAGAACCTTCAAACGAACCATTTTCGATCAACTCAAGGGATGTGTAAAACAGGTTTGGTTCAGTTTTAACCATTTGGTTATCTTTTGTTTTGGATATAATATTCCAGACATATTTTGCATTTGGTGTGAGCTCAGGAACCATAAAACTACCATCGCTGAGGGGTTTAACTTTCTGAACCGTTTTGGTTTTGTAATCTTTTAAAACAAGACGGCTGTCTTTTACACCTTCTCCTTTTACCATATCAAATACAAGGTTTTTATTAGGAACAAATCGCTCATTGTTGTTCGGGTAAATTGGTTCAACAAAGTTACCGGCTTGAAGATTTTGTACATCCTTTGCATTCATATATTTGTTGAAAAGCATGAAGTCATCAACTGCGCCGTCGATTTTTCCAAACTGAAAGCTTTGTGCTCCGTAAATCAGGTTTGGCTTACTTTCTACCTGTACAACCTCCTTACCATCGATGTAAACATAAAACAGTCCAGTTTTCTGGTTCAATGTAAACAGGTAGTGATGCCATTTGCCTTTAGCCAGATCGGCTGAAAACTTAAAGCTCTTATCGACTTTTTCTCGATAATCAGAGAAATGTCCTGAATAGTTGTTTCCTGAATCTTTTTGAAGGGTTATGAAACTAGAAAAAATTAGTGGTTTCTTTTTTGGGACTTCCCCCTTCAGCCAAAAACTCATGGTGAAGTCTTCTTTTTCGGTCAAATAGGGACTAATAACAGGCTGGAAATCTTTTAAGGACACAGCTCCTCCGCGACGACCAACAGCAGGAAGTTTTTCATATTTACTTTTATCTTCGATTTTATTAAATGATTTATCGAAATTGACTTTTAGATCTTTATTAAGTGCATCACGATATGAATCTTCATCATCAAAATCGAAGTAGTTCTTTAGCTTCTTTGAAACACGTTTCAAAACAAATGGTCTGACCGCTTTATACTTATTGGTTTTATCATAAAAGAGCATGTTAGCTCGGTAGTAGGTTCCATTATCAGTCGGGACATCTTTGATTATACGACTGTTTGAGACCGAAAACTTTACACTTTTCTTTTCACCGGGACTCAATACAACCACTTTTTGATTTGGAATAAGCCATGGTTTATCTGATTTTACATAAATCTTGATTGGTGTTTTTTTATTGTTTTCAAGGGTTGTGGTATGTGTCGCTGATGTTTTGTTTGTTCTTGTGTCAAAAAGATCATATTTTCCCGCAATTGGATCGGCAAAGAACGAGTAGGGGAGTTTTAAGCCATAACGATACGGTACAACGGAAGGGTCACCGTAGATATTAATTTTACAGGCGGTCATTGGTGGAACTCCTTTAGTATTTCGGTAAAGGTGCCCGTACCACTCCCAATGGTTTTCACCGACGCTGGCGCCACGCCATAGCATATTCTTTTTTCCTGCTTCCTCTGCACCACTGGATTTACCACCATAGTTAGTAACAGAACCTGTTCCACCGGAGGCCGCGACTGATTCAAACCTTAGCAGTGTATAAACCAGATTTGTTGAGTGCTTAATGTTACCAATGTCACATGCGCCGAGCTTCAAAACCGTCGGCCACTTATCATGTGCTTCGTTAGCTACAATTTTGCTTTTGAATCCTTCCATACCGAACGGACCACCATGACTGTGGTTTCCATAATGCCCCACACCATAGTCTTGGATAATCTGAAAGTTAGGAATGTCTGTACCACCATTTCTGCTGTTGATGGATGGCATTCCAATGGCACGAGCTTTGTGACGGGTGAAAAGTTGGTAGTTTATACGATTTTTTTCAAGAAAATCAATTCTCTCATACATGCCACTTTTCCCAGTTTCCACCATGCTGTTGTATCTCCAACAAATATTTTTCTCACGGTCGTAGCGTATGAAACGTTCTAATATAATATCGACATCTTTAGCTTTTCCATACGGGCTGTCTTCTCCGTAGTATGGAATACGTCCAACATAGACTTCCGGGGTACGTTTGTGATTTTTGTTCTGATCATCTTTAGGATCTAGGAAACCGTCGTTGTTTGCGTCCCAGTCGGTGTCTAGGTCTACGTAAGGGTAGTCGGAAATTACTTCGCCAAATTCTGTATACTGACCATCACTTTTACGGCAAAGCTTCATCATTTTATCATGATTTAATTTCTGTTCAGGCGTAAGCTGAGCATATTCAGAACTACTGCGATTGTAGTTGTCAAATTTACATTTTACTGGTTTGTGGTGGGCTATTCGTAACATTGGTGTAGTTCCATAATCCGGGCGCGCGTCACCGATGAAAATGACAAATTTTAAATTTAATTTCTTATAATTTACTTTGAGGAAGTTCAGAATTTCCTTTCCAATTACACGTCCAGCAGGTGCGCCACGACGTTTTGCATCCACAGCCATTTTTGAACGAGTTACATAGTCATTCTCTGTAGCCACAAAAACATTGAATCCTCTAAAGTGCTTTTTGTGACTAATATATTTTTGCAGACTTTTCAGCTGGTGGGTAAGGTCATTGGTGGTAATAATCATAAAGCCGTCTTTATCCGAATAACCACGGTTTAAAGGCGATACATCTTTTAAGGGGATAGGCTTTTTGAATTTTCTTACGATGGAAGTGGGGCCAGTTGATGCATTTACGTTGACAGATAGTAACATAAACAAACTTAAACCCGCTGAAATAGTCAATTTTAACATCATTATTCTCTTTTTTTATATGTAGAACTTTATCGTTAAGTCGTTAGTCTAAACTCGGTTATTGCCGATGCAATAGCTACTCCATTCATTTTTAATAAATTGTGGGGTAACTATTTCTTATGCTTATAATACGGGGCAATTTTTACATGAATTGCCCATTTATTCCATAATTTTTTCAGGTCTTCAACCTTTTCAGGCATCTCGTTAATCAGATTTTTGGTCTCACAACGGTCTTCGGCAATGTTATATAGTTCCCAAGAGCGTTTTTTATAACGATTATTGCCGCGTACCAGTTTCCAGTCACCACTACGGATTGCACTTGATTGGTAATGGTCGAAACAGAGTGTTCTTTCCGGCAGTTCTGATTTTCCTTTGAAAATCGGCGTCAAACTTGTTCCTTCCACTGGAGTTATATCATTTTCTTGGAATTTTTTAGGGTATTTCACGCCTGCTATGTCGCAAAGCGTTGGCATAATATCAATTAGATGTGTTGGCGTACGCACCCAGCGGTTGTTATTTTTGATACCTTTTGGCCAAAAGGCGAGTAGGGGACTGCAGTTGCCACCTTCGTGGTTAAAATGTTTATACATTCGTAATGGTGTATTGCTCAGACATGACCAGGCGCTACCGACCGAATGATAGGTTCCTTTTTGACCTATTTCGTTTAGTTTGTTACCTTTATGAAGCGTATTTATTCCACGACGGCTGACATTGTCAAAACCGTAAGGCCCCCACTCGTAGCAGGCTCCATTGTCACTGGTCAGCATGATAAGTGTGTTATCAAGTTCTCCAGTTGCTTTGAGGTGCTTTATGATATGTCCAATACCTTTGTCAACGTGCTCAATCATTGCAGCAAATGTTGCCATTCTGTAAGCCAAGTCTTTTTGGCGTTCTGGCAGTACATCTTTCCAATTTGGATTTCTTATTCCCGGGAAACCGTTGGCTATATCTTTGCGATCATTTGGCACTTGTGAAAGTTCGGTGAAAGACCATGAATCGGTCACTAAACCAGATATTTTCTGACGTTCATAGCGTTCTTTGCGCAAAACATCCCATCCTTTCATATACGTTTCTACATACTTATCTCTGATTTCGGCAGGGGCTTGTAGTGGAAAGTGCGGCGAGGAGTGTGCCAGATAAAGAAAGAATGGTTTCTTTTTCTTCTGTCCCTGTTTTATAAACTCAAGGGCGTAGTCATTAAACGCATCGGTCGCATAGAATTCTTTGCCTGCAAAATTGATTTCAGGTTGGCGGTTTTTTTGCGGATAACGTTTATAAATATTTTTGTCCCATTGATGTTGGCTGTGCCCGTGAAGGTAGCCGTAGAATTCGTCAAAACCGCGATCTATTGGGTTCACATTTTCACCCACATGCCATTTTCCAACCCCATAAGTGCTGTAATTGGCCTGTTTTAGTGCTTCGGCCAGTGTAATTGAAGTGTTATTTAGATGATTCAGATAAGCAGGTCCTTTTTGGGCACTTTGATCTCTTCTTGAGGTAAAATCAGCAATTCCGGCCTGATGTGAATACAGTCCTGTTAGGAGACTTGCACGAGAGGGGCAACAGCGGGCAGAGTTGTAGCTTTGGGTAAAACGTAGACCTTTTTGGGCCAGGTAGTCCATATTGGGAGTTTTGATTTCTCCTCCGTACGAACCCATGTCAGAATAGCCCATGTCATCCAAGAGGATGAAGATGATATTCGGTTTTTCAAATGCCTGCACTGCACAGCAAGGCAGTATACAGCTCATTGCAATTAGTTTATTATTCACATTTTCCTCCGTATACTTAAATGAGAATTAAAATATTACTTTGGTATGGTTCATTTAAATTCTTTAATAATCTTTTCTTCAGCGATCAATTACTGTAATTGACTTGTACTCTCATTTTTATTAAATTTAGATTAGAACTGTCCCGGGTTATTAATTGCTTTCGCATTGGTTTTCTGTCCAGCAAATTCACGTCGTTTCGGGAGCTTTTTTACTCTTTTGTGGAGAGGCTGACGGTTGGGAGTTGGGTTTGTTGGAACCGTATCGCCTGTATCCACCTGCCATTTATTCAGAACTTTGCGGAACTTCTTTAACATATCCTGATATTCTACAGAATCTGACAGGTTGTTCATTTGTAACGGGTCACGTTCTACATTAAATAGCAGTTCTGCTTTTTTCGGTAATTGAGTGAATTCTAACTGTTTTGGAGTGAGTTTTCCTTGCTTCCCGGCTTCCCAATACTCTTTTACAGTTGGGAATGCATAGCAGGCACTTTCACCAGCCACATTGTGTTTATGAGGCCATGCATTCCAAATATACATATAGTCGCCGATTCGAACCATACGTTCGTGACTTTGATAAATATGCCAGTTACGTTCCGCAAACAGTGTTTTTCTATGTGCTTCTTCCGGATTTTTCAGTACATTTTGAAAGCTTCGTCCCTGAAAAAATTCCGGGCGTTTTATCCCTGCCAAGTCTAAAAATGTGGCGGCAAAATCGATGGAGCTGATTAAACTTTTTGACCGTCCCGGTTTTACTTTTGGCCCGGAAATTAACAAAGGCGTCTGAATTCCACTTTCGTAAAGATAGGTTTTACAACGTAGAAATGGGCGGCCGTTATCGGAACAGAAGACAAAATAGGTATTATCAAAAATGCCCTGGTTTTCCAACTCTTTTATCACTTCTCCTACGTAATAGTCACTTCGGCTTACTTCGTGATAGTAGGCGGCCAACTCTTTGCGCGTTTCGGGACCGTCGTAGAGCATTGGCGGCACAGGGACTTCTGATGGCTTATAGTGCGGTGCCAGTTTGTTGAACTGAAAAGGATGGTGGGCATCATGGGAAGCAAACCAGAAGAAAAACGGCTTGTCTTTTGGTCGATCTTTCAGGTGTCCCACCCATTTCTCAGCACCTGCCGGTTTACTGTCGGAGCAGACATCGAACCCCATCGATTTGGAATTACGAATGTGGTTTTTCCCTGACAGTACCGTGTAATAACCGTTATTTTTTAGTACTTGAGTCACAGTTAGTTGGTCTTTGGGTAGTGACATTCCCAGTTCCGGGGCACCTGTGTTATGAGGATAACGGCTGGTGATTATGGAGCAACGACTAGGTGAGCAGCTACTGGCAGTCAAGTAGGCATTTTCAAACACAATCGACTTTTTAGCCAGCTTGTCCAAATTAGGTGTTTTTATCTGTTTATTGCCGTAAATCCCCAAATCATTTGGACTTATATCATCGGTGATAAAAAATACAAAGTTTGGTTTTTTCTGTTGTGCAGAAGCTAACATTGTTAGCGGGAGTATCGTTAGTGTTAAGTTTTTAGATGATAGCATGGTTTTATTTCCCTGATGATAAGCGGTTATTTTACTTGCTGATACCACTCTACAACTGATTTCTTCAGAGTATCGGTGCGTTCTATTTGTGAATTTGCCAGATTTTTACTTTCCTGCGGGTCAGCAAAAATATCATATAGCTGCACATTGCTACCATCGTAGTTGCAAAGCAGTTTCCAGCGGCCTTGGCGTACGGCTAGGTCTGGAAGGTTTTTATATCCGTAGTAATTCTTTCTATCGGGTGGGCGAGAAAAGAAAATGGGTTGTTGTCTTGATTCCTCTGTAAATCCTGTGATTACTTTAGAGAGATTCTCTCCATCAAAATTAACACTTTCCGGAATTTTAGTGCCAGTCAAGGACAGTAGTGATGGCACTAAGTCAATTGCTGAAAGCACTGAGTTTGTATTGCGCTTACCAACTGCTTCTGGGTTGATTATACCCGGTCCCCAAACTATTAGAGGTGAGCGAATGCCTCCTTCGTATAAGTTCGTTTTACAGCCTTTGAGGTTACCAGCAGTTCCAGCACCTGGTTCATGTCCATTGTCAGAGGAAATAACGATTAAAGTGTTATCTGATAATTGCTTATCAGTGCGAACTTTCTCCAGGATTCCTGCAAGTTGAGCATCCATTTCCTGTAAAACTGCTAAATAACGCTTACGTGTATTATTATCCCAATTTTTCAGGCTTGGGAAAAAGGGGCTGTGCACATCATCAGGCCATAGATTTATGTAAAACGGTTTATTTTTCTCTTTGGCTTTGTCAATGAATTTGGCTGCCGCATCGGCAAAACCGCCGGTTATCTGAGATCGCAGTTTCCAATTGTACGGTTTACCCAGTCGTTCAGCTCCACCCCATATTTTGTATGGTTTTTTTCTTTTGGGCGTTTGCACTAGAGGAAGTAGCTTTGCGCCCATTCTTTCAAAATTAGTTAAAGACTCATCAAAACCATATTCGGTAATTAACGGTGCATTATCTACATTCCTTTGGCCACCCATGTGCCATTTTCCAAAGTGCCCGGTAGCATAGCCATTTTGTTGTAGGATTCTGGCGAGCATTGGCGCTTTAGGATCAAGCCAGTTCGCAATTCCACGCTTCTTATTTGAATTGCTATTATCTAAGTAGGAAGTAATCTTCCAACGCTGTGGATACTGGCCTGTTGATATGGCAACACGTGATGGCGAGCAGATTGGAGAGTTGACTAAAAATTGTTCAAAGACAATTCCTTCCTCCGCCATACGGTCAATATTGGGTGTTGATGCTTCTTTGTTACCAAAACACGACAAATCTCCATAGCCCATGTCATCTATAAAGATGTTAACAATGTTGATCTGTTTTTGTTCTTGAGCCTCCACAGATTGTGATAATGATATTCCTGCACAGGAGAAAGCAAAGATGGTACTAATTTTCATGGTAAAACCTAAAGAGTATTTAAATTTTATTATTTCTGAAAGGGGAATTACTGCCGGAAAATCAATCCGGCAGCTCCGAGTTATTTCTTCTTCTTTGGTTTTCTCTTTACGTAGCAACGGTCTGCCCATTTATCCCATGAAAGTGATAGGCTTTTTACCAACTCTGGATATTGTTTTGCCAAGTCATTTTGCTCTGTACGATCGTTTTTCATATTGTACAGTTCCCATTTTTTTGACTTAACTGAAACTAGTTTCCAGTCGCCGAGACGTATGCCTTTGTGACCGATGTGTTCAAAGAAGATCGGTTCGTCACGCTCTATCTTTTTGCCTTCGAAGATTGGTTTCAGGCTGACACCTTCCATCGGCAGGATTTGATGGCCTTTGTACTCTTTTGGGTATTTTGCGCTACTTATATCGACAAAGGTGGTCATCAGGTCAATGAGATGTCCCTGGTCGGAAATTAGGCTACCGTTAAGTTCAGGTCTGATTCCATTAGGCCAGTGGACAACCAAAGGTGTGGCGACTCCGCCTTCATGGGAATTCTTTTTAAACATTCGAAACGGGGTATTCGACAGATTTGCCCAGCATTGCCCGTAAAAAATGTTTGATTCAGCTGTTCCACAGACACCTTTTCCTTTATTGGAACCCATTATTCCACCTTCGTTACAGGCTCCGTTGTCAGAAAGGAAAAGAATGATTGTATTGTCAAATTCGCCTATGGATTTCAGGTAGTCGACTAGACGGCCTATGCTTTGGTCCATTGAATCCATACAGGCCGCATAAGTTGCCATGTGAAAGTCGTGCATATCTTTCTGTTTTTCACTTAAATCGGCCCATGCTTTTACTTTGCTTGCACGTTTGGACAAGGGAAAGTTTTTGTCTATGATGCCTAGCTCGACTAGACGGTTATAGCGTTCAACTCGAAGCTTATCCCACCCTTTCATATACTTTCCGCGATATTTGGCAATATCTTCCGGTTTTGCCTGGAGTGGAAAGTGTGGGGCATTGTGAGCCAGATACCAGAAAAACGGTTTCTTTTTTGCTTTCGCTTCTTTTACAAATTTAAGACCTTCATCAACCCAGGCGTCGGTAGAATACCAACCTTTAGGTGGCGGAGTGTCTTTGTCATAGACCAACTTGTTGTCAAGAATGACCGAACGGTACAGTTTATTGGATGCAGGAGTGAAGTAAAAACCTCCTCCTTCCGGACAGACATAACTTCTGTCAAAACCTCGATCAACTGGTAGGCTTCCTTTGCCGTGACCACCATGCCATTTTCCAGTGGTGATGGTGTAGTAACCGGCTGTTTGAAGAACCTCTCCGATGGTGACGGCACGTGGCATGATACGTCCGCGGTATCCAGGTCTTTTAGGTCCTTCATCATTATTCATGTCACCAATTCCGGCCTGATGAGGATAAAGGCCAGTCAGCAAGCTGGCGCGTGACGGACAGCATCGTGCTGAATTATAAAACTGGGTGAAACGCAGACCATTTTTTGCCAGTTTGTCAATGTTGGGTGTATCAATTTCACCACCGAAGCAACCGATGTCAGAGAATCCCATGTCATCGGCAAGGATTGTAATAATATTAGGCTGTTTTATTTCCTCCGTCGTTGCGACAATACCGATCAGTGACGTGGCACATATAGTAGATAATTTAATTTTAGACATTTTTCTCTCCTTTTTAGAATAGCTGTTTTAGTGTTTTTTGCCGTATTCGAATTTACTCTTCTTCTGAGGTTTGGCATTGGTCTTCGGCAGCCATTTACGATGTGTCTCTATAAGAGCCTTATATTCAGGGTCTTTCGCCAGATTTTTCCATTCACCGGGATCTTTTGTATGGTCGAAAAATGCTTCGGCACCATCAGCCATTTTGATGTAGCGATAGTTTTCAGAACGTACTGAGTGAGAATCTTTCTCCAGAGTCGTAATAGCCGGTTTTTCCTTTTCGCTATTTGTATCTTTAATCAGTTTTACCAGACTTTCCCCTTCATTCCTCTCATTTTTCGGAAGTCCGGTTAGTTCAAGAAGAGTAGGGTAGATGTCCAGTGAACTGACAGCCTCTTTACAAATTGAACCGGCAGATGTTCTTTGCGGGGTTCTAAATAAGAGTGGAATACGGGTGGATTCTTCCCAAAGTGTGAATTTAGCCCAGGCGTTTTTTTCACCTAAGTGCCAACCATGATCAGACCAGAGCACAACGATTGTGTTATCAGCATAGGAACTTTCATCCAGAGCGTTCATCAAACGCCCCAACTCATAGTCGGCGTAACTTACACAGGCGTGATAAGCACGGACAGCATCTTTGAGTCTTCCGTGTTTTCTGAACGCTTTATCCCATTTTCTTCTAGCTTCACCCATTTTGTTAATGGATTTACCGAACTCTTTACGCCAATTATCTCGATTTTCAGGAAGCTTAATATCGTCGACATTGTATTTGTCGAAGAATTCAGAAGGCACGTGCCATGGCAGGTGAGGACGGTAGATTCCTGTTGCCAGGAAAAATGGTTTGTCGTGATTTCGTTCCAGTTCACTTATCGCCCAATTTACGGTCTTGTGGTCTCCCATTTTTTCTACAGGTTCGCCTGTCGGCCCGAAACTGAAGTGACCGCTCTTTTTATAATAAATCTTTTTGGGACGTGATGGCTCCGGCAACTGACGAGTTTTGCTAGGAAAGAATGTATCCCAAAGATCCGGATCATTGTGACCTTGAATCTGAGGTCCTTTAGGGGGTTCGTTTGTATGAAAAATTTTACCACCACCAGCTACATAATAGCCTTGATTCATGAAATATTTCGGCAGCATGGTGACATTGTCAAAAAAGTCATTTTCTCGCCAGTCGTGTGAATTGTCATAATTTCCTGAGGTTGAGGCACTGATACCTGAAAGTGTACTGGCACGCGAAGGTCCGCACATTGGCACGGCACAGTGTGCATTGCTGAAAAGCACACTTTGTGAGGCTAGTTTGTCCAGATTGGGGGCAATGGTTTGTTTATTGCCGTTCAGGGCACTTATTGCCCAGTCATTTAAGTCATCTACAACGATAAAAAGCACATTTGGAGATGATTTTTGAGATTGAGCATTTGCGATGCCCAGAGATATTAAAGATGTGGCAACTAATTTGGCAGTATTGGAGTAAATCATAATTTGTCCTATAAGTTCCTTCTTTTAGTAAAACAACTTCAGCATCATATTTCTGACACTGAAGCTGGGTGATTTATTTATTTTTTTTAGTTTCAGGGAATGGTTTTACATCGGCAGTGATAGCCCATTTTTCCCATTTCTCTTTTAGATCTTTGGTAATTTCAGGATATTTTTCAGCGACATCAAACTCTTCGGCACGATCGTTATTCATGTCGAAAAGTTGCCATTTACTGTCATCTCTATCGTTAATGTTAAGCAATTTCCATTTTCCATAGCGTACTGCTGCATGATTTTCGTGTTGCCAGTAAATTGGACGAATCGGTGTCTTTTTATTCGGATCTTTCAGGTAAGGAAGCAGGCTGATTCCTTCCATCGGTTTGATCTCTTTACCTTTGCTTTTTGCTGGGTATTTGGCTCCGGCCAATTCGCAAAGTGTCGGCATGATATCAATAAAGTGAAAGTACTGTTTTGTTCCGATGGCACCATGGTTTTTTAGACCGGCAGGCCAGTGAGCAAAAAATGGCGAAGAAATACCGCCTTCGTGAGTGAATTTTTTGAACTTTTTAAACGGTGTGTTGGAGTAGGCAGCCCAGCATTGTCCCTGTGAAATTGACCACCCGCTTTTTTTACGCCAATTTTTATAGTTTGTCGATTTATATTTACCCCAATTTAGCCCGTATAGACCTAATTCCCCAGAACACCCATTATCCGACATAAACATGATAATAGTGTTTTCATATACGCCTTTTTCTTTCAATTTAGCGATAAGACGCCCGATATTGGTATCGAGACTGTCAATTTGTCCGGCATACATGGCGCGGCGAAAATCGAGTTCTTTTTTATCATTTTCAGAGATAGTATCCCATTTTGGTAAAACATTGGCTTCAAGTCCCGCATCGTTGATGAAACCAGGTATTTTTTGTTTGTTGAAAGCTTTTACCTCGGGAAGTTTCTGATTAGGAGAGATAACACCCATTTTTTTCATGCGCTCAAACTTCTCTTTGCGTAGAACATCCCAGCCTTTCATGTATTTACCACGATATTTTTCGATAAGTTTATCCGGAGTCTCAAGCGGGAAATGAGGCACGTTGTAGCATAAATGCAGTAGAAATGGTTTGGATTTCTTTGCTGACGCCTGATCAATATAATCCATCGCCGCATCGGTAAAGAAGTCGGTAGTATAGAACTCTTTCTCTTTATTATACGGGTTCACCGGATTATTTGTCCCTCCGGGAATTAACGGTTTGCCATCTCGGAAAATACCGCAACCGCGCAATACTTTCCAAAAACTGTCCACGTGGGAGTAGATTCCGGTAAATTTGTCAAAACCGCGCACTTCCGGGCGTGCTTTTGGATCGGTGTGCCCGACGTGCCATTTTCCCGACATCATGGTCTGATAACCAGCTTTCTGCAAGACTTCACCAAATGTGACACATTCATCATTGATATTTTTGCGGTACCCCGGCTTACCGTAGTCTTTGTAAACCATAAAGCCGACACCCGTTTGGTGTGGGTAGAGTCCTGTCAGCAGACTGGCGCGTGATGGGCAGCAGCGTGGCGTGCTGTAAAGCTGAGTAAAACGAACGCCTCCTTTCGCCAGTTTGTCGATATTCGGGGTTTCAATTTCGCCGCCGAAACAACCAAGATCAGAGTAGCCCATGTCATCTACTAGGATAGTAATAATATTCGGGCGCGGGGCTTTTTCTGCGTAAGAAGTGCCCGTCATACCAATTAGTGAAGTGGCGCAGAGTGCTGTAAATTTATTTTGAATCATTTGTCTCTCCTTTTATTTTAGACTGACTGTGATTGTTTTATTAAGTTGTGTTGATCTGGCTTTAATCTTTCCGTCAACCCAAATACAAAGTTCGCTTTGGTTTCCAGCTTTAGATTTGTTCCAGTCTTTTTTCCAGATAATATCAATATCGTGATTATGATAGCGAATTTCTCCGAGGTAAAAGTAATCCCATTTATCCTCTGGTAGTAGCGGACTTATAGAAAACAGGTCTTTATGGCTCGACCTGAAGCCTAGTAGATCTTCGATTAAAGTATCTGGAAAAGTGGAATGGAAATAGTCCTGCACATCTCCAAATGACTTTCCCTGACCAGTTTTACTTTGAACTACCGGACCGCCGCCCGGCATGCGGAAGCCACCAGTTCGAGGCAAATACCATTCGCCGATACTGCGACGACGCCCGTGCAAATCTACATATTTTCGAATATGACTGTAGAGAAGGTCACGTTCTTCTGCAGTAGCTTTCGACATACCTTTATAGTTTCGTAGATAGTTCCCATAAGCTTTGTAAGCAACAGAATTCTGAAACGGCCAACCTCGTCCATTCCAGCCGTAAGTCATTTCGTTAAAGTAGTCATGACGGTATTCGGCTGTTGACATGCCGTTCTTTTGATTAAAGCCCATTGGATCGGCGAACTGTTTCCAAGCTACATCGTATTTATCTGTACCTTTGGGCATCATATTGAAGTACCACGGCATGTAAGCTACTGATTCGCGGACAAGGCTTACAGTGTCTTTCACCCCTCCGGTAAATTTGTTATCACCGGCAAGTCTTGAATAGAAAAATGGTTCATCAATATTTCCTCTCTCTGTGTAAAAAGAGTTTGGCTCGTTACCAGTCGTTTTATACCAGAGGTTGTCTAATATTTTGTTTTTTATATCGTTGGCTCTGGCAAAGTATCTATGGCTTTTTCCCTCAGCTTGTTCACTTTGGTTTTCTTGTGACTGCTGTCGGTAAAGTGTGCCGAGAGATTTATAATTGGCAAACATATAACTGTTTAACGACGGGCGAACTGTAAAGCTGTTTGGATAACTCACTTTTTTATGATTGCCGCCAAATGCCTGCGGTTCGATTCTTAAATTTTTCAAATTATAAGGCTGGGGATGAACATTTTTTTTGTTACGAATACCTTCACGGTACGCACGCTTCCAGCTATTACCGTCAGTGAAATATTTTCTCCACTCTTCCTTACCTTTCTCTCCATTTACAGAGTACTTTTTATAAGAACCTTGTGCAGCAATCAGACCTAATGTTGTAGAAATTGTAAACTCATTAGCATCATACATGTCCAGACATTTATACATTCCGTGAGTTTTGGAATCAGGCGCGTTGATTAGGAACAGATCATCCCAAATCTTCTGATGTCTTTCAAAAGCGGGTAAAAGTTTGTCACGCCAGTTCGAATCAGGATGAATTTTTAGCAAAGCCTCGGCTCCATCCACCATCCAACTGGTGTAGTGATGGCTTTCCGGGCGTGGTAGAGTTCCCAACCAGCAATGGTTCTGTCGTTGCTGATTACGAGACGCAGAACCAAACATCCAATATTCGATATAAGACTTTAAATATTTCGGGTCACGCATCCAGCGAATGTCATAGAATTGGTGTCCTGCAGGAGCCGGGATAGCTCCACTTTTAGACGCCCAACCCGGCACTCCCGGGAATTCGGTGTATACGTAGAATTTTCCACTTTTGTCCTGGTGTTCTTTTAAACGCTTGGTTGTCATCCACCAGCGGTAGTTGTAAACTTCGGTAAAGTCCTCATCAGAGCAGATAAACTTTGGAATATTCTTCTGTAGAAACTCTTCATTATTGTGCGGCTTAAGCCAACCGTCATAGTTCGGACCACGATTTAAGTTTGAGTAGCCATTAAACTCATCGACATCAAGAGTCAGAGTGTTTTTCGCTGTTGCCTTTAATCGGGACAGTTCTTTGTCTGGATTGATGAATTCTGTGATCTTAGGCGTTTGGATTTCAACGTTAACTTTCCACTCCATCACGCCCACTGACAAATCTTTATATGGTTTGATAAGAAGCTTTAATTTTGTCGCTTTTACCGGAGAGGAGAGTTCAACAATATTAAACTTATCTCGCTGAGTTCCATAATCCCCTTTAATTTCTGCTTCGTTCCAAGAACCGTCAAAATAGATCAACTGCCATGATTGAGGAAGCACTACACTGGCACCTTGTGCTTCATCAAACCAGTAGACCGCCACATTTTCTACAATCTCTTCTTTCTCAAAATCATATTGCAGCCACTGTTCTTCACTTACTTTAGGCCAGAAAGTTTGGCGAGGTATACGAAAATCGGTGGATGAGGCTGGTATGACTCCATCGTTTACCGCAGACAATTTGTCACCTTTGTTAGAAAAAGAGGCCGTGATTTTTGCCTCAGTTTCTATTCCGGCAAAGCAGTTGAGAGTAAAACTAAGAAGCAAAAGATATTTTTTATAATCCATTTTACTCGCCTTTTATCTCAGTTTTACTGTTAATTTTTCATTTAAACCTTTGGAAGTCGCGGTCAGTTTTCCATCGACCCAGACACAAAGTTCACTTTGATTACCGGTTTTTGATTTATCCCAGTCTTTCTTCCAGATTATATCAACTTCATGTCCGTGATATAGCAGGTTGCCAAAATAGAAATGATCCCATTTTTCTTCAGGTAGAAGGCAGTTGATGGAGAACTCATCTTTGTGGCTGGATGTGAAGCCGAGAAGATCTTCAATCAGCATGTCTGGAAATGTAGAGTGAAAATAGTCTTTGCAACCGCCAAATTTCTTGCCGTTGCTTGGAATATACCACTCGCCGATATTTCTTTGACTCCCGTGAAGCGCAACCAGTTGAGATATGTGTTTATAAAGAAGTTCTCTTTCGGCTGCAGTGACCATTTCTTTGTTGTTTTTTAGATAATTTGCGTAGGCCTTGTATACCACAGAGTTCTGGAATGGCCAGCCGCGTCCGTTCCAAGCGTAGGCTTTCTCATTATAATAAGGACTTGTTTGCTCAGCCGTTGTCATTCCTTTTTTGTTCATAAAGCCTTTTGCAGAGGAGAACATTTCCCAGGCTTTGTCGTAAGTTTTATTCTGTTTTTCGATCATGTTGAAATACCAAGGCGTATAACCGACTGACTCACGAATTTTGGATTCCCAATCTTTCACACCGTGGGCATTATCCGCAGCAGTGTAACTGTAGAAAAACTGGTCATTCTCATTCCATAACAGATCAAAATATTGCTGATGCAACTTCCTCGCTTTCTCACGAATTTCGTTAACTTTGTCCGCTGAGGCTCCTGACATCTCGTAGATATTTGCCAAAGAACGAAGATTTGCATAGTTATAGGCATTATTACTTGGACGCACTAGATAGAGTTGAGGGTAGCCTGTAGCAAAAGCCTTGGGGAACTCTTTAGTAATTGGTTTGTTATTTGTCTTCTTGATAGCAGGCCAGCCAAGGTAATACTCTTTCCAGTTTTTGTCAGTGATTGCTTCATAAGCGTCACCGCCGGCGATTAGCGCTTTAACTACAGAAATTGTAAACTCCATACCATCGTAAACATCTAGTATTTTGTACATACCATCAGTTTTTGCCCCAGTCTTTTTGACTGTAAATAGCTCTTCCCAAACATCTTGATGGTGCTGCATTCCTTCCAGCATTGAACTACTCCAAGTCTTGTCTGGATGAACTTTTAAGAAAGCCTCCACGCCATCGATCATCCAGCTTGAAAAGTGATGGCTCTCTGGGCGGTGAATGTAGGTTCTGAAGTTATGAACGCCCATCAACTGATTTCGCTTGGAAGCCGGACCACCCATGTAATATTCAGCATAAGAACGTAAATATTTCGGATCACGAAGCCAACGTACATCATAAAATTGATGACCGGCTGGACAAGTAATTGCCCAACTTTCTGAGGCCCAGTTCTTTTTCCCGAAGAATTCGGTGAAAACGTGGTATCTTTTCTTAGTTTTCGGGTCTGTATGTTCACGCAGATGTTTTGAGATCATCCACCAGCGGTAATTATATACCTCGGTATAATCTTCGTTGGAGCTTAAAAACAACGGAATGTTTTTTTGCAGGAACTCTTCTACATTTGACTTGTTAATCCAGCCATCAGATTTGGGTCTTCTGTAACTGTTAAACTCTTTTACATCTTCTGAAAGTGTTGTCTTAGCCTTCGCTTTTAATTTTTTCAGCACGAGGTTACGGCTGTCATCAGCAGTGATGGTAAAAGTCGATAGTGCAAAGAGAGCTACTGAAATTTTTGTGAAAGTGTGCATGATTTTCTCTATTTTGTCTCGGTGATTTGTTTAATGAAATCAATCTCAGCCTGATCGTATGGGGTATGATCAGGTTTGAAAATTTCGTGGAACCAAGTCTTTGGCAGTGGCATTTTTTTGTAATCTTTCACTACGTTCCCATCGGCACGCAGTTTATCCAGGTCTTTACCGACACGACTTTTCCAGTCGTAAACGCAGCCTGTTTTTCCTGCGACAAATCCCCAGTTTACAGCCCCGATCTTATATTTTTTCAGAATTGGTAGAATCTTTTGGAAGGTGTTATGTGGACGGGCAAGATACTCCGTGCACATCGCCGGACGTCCAGACTTTGCATAACGTTTTGCAGTTCTTTCAAAACCTCTTGGTCCGGAGTAGTTGTGAAATGAACCAAGGTCTGAGTTCATGTGGCTGATTTTGTAATTTTTCTTACCCACGCCACCTTCTGCAGTGGAATTCATCGGCTGGGAAGGATTCACTTCACGCGCCCATTTCCAGGCATCCAAAAGAAGCTTTGCCGACTTATCACCGAATGTATTTTTTATCTTTGTAGAAGCCATGTCGCCTTCAAGTCCACGTCCACGCCCCGGTTCGTTATAGAGTTCCCAGTAGGCAATACGTGGGTCGTTCTTAAAATGTTTCATGGTTCCCTGCACATAACCTTTTAGCCGGGCAGCATCTTTTGGAGAAACTGTGCCGTCTGAATAGTCTCGTCCAATATCGCGGGTAGGGGAGTTCAGCCAACCCGAGTTGTGGTATTCCGGAACTGGGAGCGGTTGCGGTCCTAGTTTTCCAAGCGGGTGGTGACAATCATCAAAGAAAACAAAGGAAACCGAAATTCCGCGTTCATCACAGATGGAAAGGAATTGGTCGATTCTATTGTAGAACCCCTGCTCATCATTAGCCCAGACTAGATCATGCAGATAGACACGCAGAAAGTTAAAACCGATACTTTGCGCTAGATCCAGCTCTTTCTTGATGATTTCGCTGTCAAAAGTCGATTTCTGCCACATCTCAATCTGATTTATGGCATTGGCTGGAATGTAATTGCAACCGACAAACCATGGTTGCTCAGCGTACCATTTGTTAATACGTTCTTTCGACCAACGTCCTTCAATTTCCAGCGGTTCAACTGCTCTGAGCGATTGAATGCAGAAAAGTGAAAGAATTAATAGTAATAGTTTGCTGTTGTGTTTCACAATGTCCTCTTTTTTATTAAAAAATTATAGTTTTATGTTTAGTTTTTTGTTTAGGCTGTCAGATCGAGATACTAACTCTCCATCAACCCAGACACAAAGTTCACTTTGATTACCGGCTTTTGATTTATCCCAGTCTTTCTTCCAAATAATATCGATGTTTTTTCCGTGATAGAGAATATCTCCAAGATAGAAGAAGTCCCATTCGTTTTCCGGCAACAGTGGCTCGATATCAAACGAATCAGTGTGTTGAGCTTTGAAACCCATTAGATCTTCGATAATCATATCAGGGAAGGTGGAGTGAAAGTAGTCTTTTACACCGCCAAAGTTGGTACTTGTTGTTGGCAGGTAGTATTCGCCAATATTTCGTTTTTTCCCATGCAGAGTGACGTATTGGTTTATATGTTTGTAGAGGAGTTTACGATCTGATTCAGTATGGTTTTTCTTGTAATTACGCAGGTAGTTAGCAAAAGATTTATAAGCCACCGAGTTTTGGAATGGCCACCCGCGACCGTTCCAGGCATAAACTTTCTCATTGTAATACGGACTGCGGCGTTCTGCAGTTGTCATTCCCTTATCACCCATAAAACCGTCTTTTGCACTGAACTGTTGCCAAGCGGCGTTATATCTGTTTTCACCTTCAGGAATCATATTAAAATACCATGGTGTATAGCCAACAGATTCGCGTACTTTTACTTTCCAATCCAGGATCCCAGCCGGATTGTCTGCTGCCGTATAGGAGTAGAAGAATTTATCGTCCTTGTCCCACAGTAGGTTTAGAGTCTGATTTTGAATATTTTTGGCTTTTTGAGCATAAATCATAGCCTTTTTTTTGTCCTCTTCTGCTTCTGTGTTCGCAGCTTTCTGAGCATAGAGGTTGCCCAAAGAGTTGACATTGGCAAACATGTATGAAGTAATCGAAGGTCGTACTAGATGCATTTGCGGGTAGGCATTTCTAAATGCTCCCGGGTTATCCTTCACGATTTTTGATTTTCTCATGCGGTTGATTGCACCCCAGCCGAGGTAGTGGCGTTTCCAATCTTTCTCAGTATAGACTGAAAATGGACCATCACTTTTGATCAATGGAATGCTGGCAGATATTGTAAACTCATTGCCATCGTAAAGATCAAGAATGCGGTACATTCCATCGGTTTTGGCACCGGTTTTTTGAACAGTAAATTTTTCGTCCCAAACCTGCTGATGTTTTTCCATATGAGGAAGAACTTCATCACGCCATTGGTTATTCGGGTGAACTTTTAAGAACGCTTCGACACCGTCGATCATCCAGCTGGAGTAGTGATGGCTTTCAGGACGGCTTGTGCGACCGTGAAACGGGAAGCCTTCACGTTGATTGTTTTTGGAGGCAAAACCACTCATGTAAAAGTCCACATAAGAGCGCAGATATTGCGGATCACGCATCCAGCGCAGGTCGTAAAATTGGTGACCAGCGGGGCAGGGGATGGCACCACTGATAGAACCGTGTCCCGGCCATCCGAAGAATTCGGTGAACACCCAGATATCTTTCCATTTTCTCAAATGTTTTGAAATCATCCACCAACGGTAGTTGTAGGTTTCTGTGAAATCTTCATCAGAGCTGTAGAACATTGGCACTTTGTCATTAAGAAACTCAGAGACATTGTTTGGGCCTATTGGTCCATCAGACTTAGGGCGACGGCTATAAGCGTTAAACTCTTTTAAATCACGGTGAAAGTTACTTTTAGCCTCTGACTTAATGCGTGCAAGTTCAGCATTACGATCCGGTGTTGATATTGTTGAATCTTTCACTAGAGTCGCTTTTAACTCAATGACTCCACCTGATTTTCCTTTCGCTAACTTAATTTTGAGGCGAACTGCATCGGTTGTAACTTCTTCGAATTTGAGAATGTTATAACGATCTTCAACGGTTTGAGAAGAGGATTTTACGGTGACAGGTTGCCAGTTTGACCCATTTTTATACTCAATTGACCAGGATTCCGGTAGAGCACAGCCTCCGTCACCTGAATCGTCAAACCAGTAGATTGCCACCGCATTGAGTGTAGTTGGCTTAGAAAACTTTGCTTCTATGAATTCTTCTATCCCTTTATGAGGCCAAAATGTCATACGCGGAATTGACTGATCTCTAGAGCTGATACCGACAATACCATCTGAAACAGCAGTTAGTTTGTCTGTTTTAGAGCAGAATGATGCGGCTGCGGTATAGTCTACTTTCGACCAGCTTTTCACTTCGGTATGAGCTAAAATATCCATTTTTTCCGTTGCTATTGTAAGTGTCGGTAATAGAGCCGTACAGGAAAGAAGAGTTCTTTTCAGCATGATTACTAATCCAGTTTTACTGTAAGTTTTTCGTTAAGAGATTTTGAAGTGGCTTTCAGCTTTCCATCTACCCAAACGCAAAGCTTACTCTGGTTCCCCCCTTTCTCGGCATCCCAGTCTTTCTTCCAGATAATGTCGATGTCTCTGTTGTGGTAACGAAGATTCCCAAGATAGAAATAGTCCCACTTTTCTTGAGGAAGAAGCGTGTTTATGGAGAATTTATTTTCGTGACTGGATGTGAAACCCAGCAGATCTTCGATAATCATATCTGGATAAGAGGAGTGGAAGTAGTCCTTGCAACCTCCGAAACCACGGCCATTGCTTGGAATGTACCACTCGCCGATGTTTGGTTGTTTCCCATGCAGGTCGGTGATTTGCTCGATATTTTTGTAAAGCAGTTTCTTATCGGCGGCCGTTACCTCAGTCTTATAATTTTTCAGATAGTTGGCAAAAGATTTATAAAGTATCGAGTTGGAAAGCGGCCATCCGCGTCCATTCCAGGCGTAGGCGTGTTCGTTGTAGTACGGACTTTGACGTTCGGCTGTGGTCGCACCTTTTGCGTTCTTGAACCCTTTGTTGGAGTCAAGCATCTCCCAGGCTTTGTCGAACTTACGTTCAGATTTTGGCACCATGTTGAAGTACCATGGCGTGAAACCTACAGATTCGCGGACACGCGCTTCATAATCTTTTACACCGTATTCATTGTCTCCAGCTGAAATAGTATTGAAAAACTGATCCTCTTCGTTCCATAAGGTACTCATGGTCTTTTGCTGAATTTTAGCAGCAGAGTTTTTATACTTTTTGCTTAGCTTAAGTGCCTCTTTATCACTGCTTTCTTTTGCCTTTTGAGCATAAAGGTTTGCCAGAGATAGGTTATTTCCGTAGAAGTAAGAGTTAACAGAAGGGCGGACTAAGTAAAGGTTCGGATAACCGCCACGAGATGCCTTCGGGTACTTTTTGGCACCTTCTGATTTGGCAAAATTACGACAAGCACCCCATCCCAGGTAATATTTCTTCCAATTGTTTTCCTTTATTTCCTCAAATGCTCCATCGCTTTCGATTAGACTCATCACAGCGGAAATAGCGAACTCCATACCATCGTAAAGGTCAAGAATTTTGTACATGCCATGAGTTTTTGACTTTGGATTTTTTACAGTGAAGAGATCATCCCACACTTTTTGGTGATGTTCCATGCGCGGCAACATCATGTCACGCCACTCTTTATTGGGGTGAACTTTCAGTAAGGCTTCGGTTCCATCAATCATCCAACTGGAGTAGTGATGACTTTCCGGACGGTCTTTCCAGGTCAGGAAGTTGCCATTCACACGCTG
>DDLT01000056.1 GCA_002340265.1 Lentisphaeria bacterium UBA2565
AGGGTCAGATCGGTAACCCAGAAGGTGACGACAAGCCAAACAAGAAGAACTACGACCCACGCGTATGGCTTCGCAAAGCTCAAGAGTCTATGGTTACACGTATTCTTGGCGCATTCGAAAGTCTAAACTCTCTAAACAAATAATAACTGTTTAGTAAGTTTATATATTTCAAAGGGCATCGTGCTTTCGCATGATGCCCTTTTTTGTTCATCCTAATTCAGTCATCTTACCTATTATCATATTTGCAAACTGAATCACATTAAACTCACAACTGCTAACTTTATTACAGCGTCCTTCGGATAAATTATTTCTAATAATTGACTGCAGTCATATGACAGCCCGCAATATTAAGTATAAGAATCAACGTGATAATAATAAAACACAGTTTAAATAAACTCTCTTTTTTTATGCATAACGTAGATACGCCGCTTAATAAGTAAAAAAACCATCCATATAGTAACGCTTCATCAGTAGCTTCTTGACCAACGAGTCCCCAAAGTGCCCCCGGGAAGTAAAGCCATGCAATAAGATTAAGCGACCATGGCAAACACAGCAATATGGTGAACATAATTAGAATGAGAAAGAATTTCACTCTTCGATCAAATGTAATTTCGAGCTCCTGTAAAACATCTTCTAATTCTTCTTTATTGTTTACTGACAGCCATAAAGCATTGTCAACATTAAAGCTTTCTTTTAAAGAAGCCTCTTTGTCTACAGCAACCTCTAACTTTGTTCCATCCTTCAGAGAGTCACAATTCCAGCATTGCACAAACTCGTCATCAACATCAGCACCGCAGTTATCACATTTCCACACTTTGAATTCTTCCATCCATAATTTACAACATTAGCGACTTCTAGTTTCCTTTTCTTTCAGCTTCGGCTCAACTGTGATATAAGTCATAGCTTTATCAGGGGAAAGAGAAAATCCTCCTCCATCAACAATCCACTGATAATATTTATTTCCAGGATTTTCCACTAAGTCGATGTAATAAGATGGATACTTACTTCCACGTAAAATGCTTTTCACAAGGCGTCCTGTAAACTGCTCTCCCCATGTATTAAATGTTATCCAGTTATCATCTGTTAGACTGACAACACAAACCCCATGCCCTTCATCATATTTTCCCTTATGAAGAGTATTGACGACGAGAATAACCGCATTTGGACCTTTCAAATGATTCCTTAGGTCAGCTAATGAACCTCTAAAACTAAGGTCAACATCCATCTCATAGTTTTCAGAAGGGTTTTCCATGAAAAATTTAATGACGCCAGCTTCAGCATCTTTCAGTGAAGTACCTTGTGACTTAGTTTTAAAGCACTGTTCAAGCTCTTTATGAATCCATTCTGCCTGTTTTATACGATCCCCTTTTTTCGGAATTTGAAAAATACCCAGTTCATTCCACCAAAGCACATAATGAGCAAATGCGTTAGGGACACAGCTCCCCTTTTTCCTTCCGAAAATAGATTGATTAATAGTCGGAATCATCAACCGCAAGGACGAGTCAAAGCCATCCTTGTTCTTCAACGGCAGTTCAGCCTTCTTCTCATCACGAAGAAATTTATTCACCGCAAGCTGATCATAGTAACTAAGCTTGGAGACTGGAACGGTATACTTCTTCTTACTTCTTGACTCTAGAGAAATTTTTCCATCACGAACCTTATCCAGTTTTGCCATAACTGACTTTCCATTTTCAAGCGTCCATTCGCGGTAGATTTTTTCAATCAACATTCGCGCTTGGCAGTTTTCAGCAACTATGAGAGTCAGTGCCATAACCAGATAAATTCTACAACCTCGAAACATATATACCCCTTACCCTTTAAAATAGACTTAACAGTTTCAAATTATTCTCACCACAAAATTATTCAACCTGTACCAATTACATTGCTAAAAACTAAAAAAAAAGAGCGCAGTAAAACTAGCTCCGAGTATACTAACAACTAGTTCTAAAGCGACGAAGTCGCGTCCTTTAGCCATACCTTTTCTTCTTCATTCAGATAAGGCGAAAGCTTTTCGTAAACCTTCTGGTGATAAGCATTCAAATAATTGATTTCGCGTTCCGTCATCAACTCTTTCACAATTGGTTTTTTGTCAATCGGCACAAGCGTCAACGCCTCGAAACTATAAAATTCGCCCCACTGCGTCTCCTCTTCCTTCTGCGTCACCACAATATTCTCAATACGAATACCGTGACTTCCTTCCAAATAATAACCAGGTTCAATCGTTGTCATCATACCGACTTCCATCGGCACATCAGCCACACCCTGCGAAAAATTCTGCGGACCTTCATGCACATTTAGAAAATAACCGACACCATGACCAGTTCCATGTCGATAATCCAATCCGGCATCCCAAAGCGGCTGACGGGCAATAATATCAAGATTACAGCCACGTGTCCCTTTTAGAAACTTCGCCATCGAAAGCGAAAGCATACCTCTCAGCACTAGTGTGTAATGTCTTTTTTGATCCTCTGCAACTGGTCCCAACGCAAACGTTCTAGTCGTATCAGTCAAACCATCCAGATACTGACCGCCCGAATCCACCAGAAACAGCCCCTCCGGCTTCAGTTCGTACTGATTCTCCAGCGTCGCGTTGTAGTGCGCCATTGCCGCATGATCTTTGTAAGCCGGAATTGTTCCGAAACTCGGACCGAACGAGTCTGCCTGTTCCCAACGAAACTTCGTCAAAACTTCGTCAGCCGAAAGCTCAGTAATCTTAGTTTTACCGATATTCGTATCCAGCCAATGAATAAACTTCACCATCGCCACACCGTCTTTAATGTGTGCATTTCGTGAATTCGCCACCTCCACAGGATTTTTAATCGATTTCATCAGATTCGTCGGATTCTCCGTGTCCACTTTTGTACAGCTTTCAGAAATCAGATTATAAAATGTCCAGTTAATCGCCTTCGGATCAACCAGAATCGTCTGATTTTCAATGCTTTTAACATACTCATTAATCGCTTCATAAGGCAGAATCTCCACGGCGTCTGCCTCCAATACGGCCTTAACCTCCTCCACATTACGTGCCGGGATAAACAGTTTAACCGAATTCTCCTCCACAACCACATACGCCTGACCAAAAGCCGGCATCGTATTCGACGTACGAATATTCAGAAACCATGCGATATCATCAAGTGTCGTCAAAATGTGAACAGTCGCCTTCTTCTCTGCCATCACCTTTCTGACTTCTGCAAACTTCTCCGCCCTGCTCTTTCCGCAATACTTCACCAAATGATCAAACTGCTTCTCAAACGGAAGTTCCGGACGATCCGTCCAAATATTCTCAAAAAGATCAAACTCGCTGACAACCTCAAACTTCTTCTCCGCAAACTTCTCATTCATCGTCTGAACCGCGTTCACACCGAAAAGTCGACCATCAAAGCCGATAGCCGCACCTTCTGAAAAGTTATCCAAAATCCATTCATTAACTGTCGGCACTCCGTCTACGCCCTGTTTAAACAGCTCAATCGGCAAATCCGCCAACAACTCTTCTGCCACAATATGATAACGTCCATCCGTCCACAATCCTGCGAAGTCGGCCGTCACCACCACAGTTCCAGC
>DDLT01000275.1 GCA_002340265.1 Lentisphaeria bacterium UBA2565
GTCGGGTTTGCTGTTGTTGACGGCGACTCCGGAACAGACTGGTTTGGAAAGTCAGTTTGCACGTTTGCGTCTTTTGGATCCGAATAAATATTTTGATTATGATGAGTTTTTGAAGGAGAATGAGGGGTTTCAAAAGGTGGCTGTCGATGCGGCGGAGCTTTTGGATCAGCCTGAATCCGAGGCTCGTGATCATCAGCTGAAGGAGCTGCTGGAGAGTCACGGTCCTGGTCGCGTGCTTTTCCGTAATACTCGAAAGGTGGTGAAGGGGTTCCCGAAACGTAGTCTGTTTTTGACTGGGCTAGAAGGCGACGGTAAGTCTCCGGCTTTGATGAAGGAGTTTGTGGCGGATTGTAAACGTGGCGATGAGCCGAATTATAATTTGACAGATGATGCGCGTATTAAGTGGCTGGCGACGTTTTTGAAGGAGACGGGCGAGGATAAGATTTTGCTGATTTGTCGTTCGTTGAAGAAGGCGAGGGCGATTGAACAGGCAGTTCAGAAGTTGATTAATGTGAAGAGTTCATTGTTTCATGAGAAACTTTCGATTATTCAGCGTGATAGAAATGCGGCCTATTTTGCAAATCCTGAAGGGGCGCGTTTGCTGATTTGTTCGGAAATTGGTAGTGAGGGTCGAAACTTTCAGTTTGCTGAACATTTGGTATTCTTTGACCTTCCGTTTGATCACGAACTTCTGGAGCAGCGAATTGGTCGACTTGATCGTATTGGTCGCAAAACGACGGTTAAGGTTCATTTTCCGTATTGTTACGGATCGCCTCAGGAAAAGTTGGCGAAATGGTTCCATTATGGATTGGATTGTTTCGAGAAGAATCATGAATACGGTAAGCGTTTGACTGAGTTCTTTGAGGAACTTTATGATTTGATAATCTCTGATGCGTCTTCTGAGAAGATGGATGAGTTTGTGGAGAAGAGTTCGGCTTATTGCAAGGTGTTGATTGCGGAGTTGGAAAATGGTCGCGATCGACTTTTGGAGATGACTTCGTTTAATCTTGAGAAGGCGACGGCGCTGGCTGATGCGATGCGTGCAAGTGATGTAAATAGTTCGATTAGTGATTTTGTGTATCAGGTTTTCGACGCTGTGGGAATCAGTTATGATATTCTACATGATCGTACGGTGATTCTACGTCCGGGAATCGACTTCTCGGTTGATATTCCAGGTTTTAATCCGGAAGGAATGGTGGTGACTTTTGATCGTGAATGCGCTTTGTCACGTGAGGATGCTCAGTTTTTGAGTTGGGAACATCCGATGATTCGTGGCATTTTGGATATGTTGGCTTCGGGAAACCTTGGTAATAGCTCGTTCGGTTTTCAGGAAGTTGCCGGAGAACGTGAAATTCTTCTGGAAGCGGTTTATCTGTTGGAGGTGATTGCGCCTCTTGGAGTTCACGCCGACCGTTTCTTGCCATCTTATCCGATTCGAGTAGCAGTGAATCATGCACTGCAGAATTGTAGTGATAAATATTCGCATGAGGATTTGTGCGAAGATCTTGAAGTGGGTAATCCGCAGCGAATTTTAGGAAATGAAAAGATTCGTGATGGCGTTTTACCTCAGATGGTGACAAAAGCAGAAGCCGCTGCAAATGCTTTGGCTAAGCCGATTGTGGTGGATGCTTTAGCTAAACTGAAGACGGTTTCAGATGAAGAGGTTGGCCGTTTGAACTACCTCAGTTCTGTGAATCCTCAGGTTTCAGACGCAGATGTGAAAGAACTTGCTGACTATTTCGAGAATGTGGAGGAGTATGTGGAATCGGCACGTTTACGACTGGATTCGGTTCGAATGATCTATCGTGGAGACGCGTTGAATTAAAAGTAAAGCCATTTCTCAGAAATGGACAATCCACCTCGGAGATGTGGACTTACTTTGTTGCGGAAATTGTCGAAAAGGGATAAATTCCGTTGACATTGTGAGGTTCTGAACAATTTTATAACGTTGATTAAATATTTTCGAACTCATTTGTCGAGAACCAAGGCTGTAAAACTATGAAAGAGAAGAGAAAATTCACTCTGTTCCCAGAGAAAGTAAAATGGAAAGTGGTGTTAATGCGACTGACCTTTTTGTTTGCTTTTGCTTTTTTGTACTCTTTCCGTGCCGTTGAATGGAGTAGTTACTATCCTTCATTCAAACTCATCTTTCTCGAACTACCAATTCTTCTGGTAATTTATTCCGTATTTCACTTCGCCCACAAAGAACAGACAATCTCAAAACGTATTACAGCTGAAGTGATTCCCTTCATGGTAATCTTTATCTGTTATTACTACATTGACTTCTTCTATAAATCGTGGCTACGCGTCCCCCGCTTCAGTGATATGAAAAACATCCCGTCACTTGTCGGCGTATGGGGTGGCATTGGCTTTATCTTCAAAGCACTTCCGATTATTGCCGTACTTTGTGCAATTTTCTTTACAGTCAAAAGCTATTATCAGTGTCATTCCGGTAAAAATGTCTATAAAAGCCTTGCTTGCCGAGTCTCTTACTTCTTTTTGACGATCGCATTACTGATTTCTCCATTGGCAAAAGCCTATCTTTTTAAGTTCATGAGTTTTGAAGAGTGGTCTGATTTGTATAATATTCAGCAGCAGGGACGCATCTCCTCGATGTTTTATTATGAGCAGAAGCGTTGGGATCAACTTGGAAATATGAAAGAAAGCTTGGGCGAGGAGTCAATTGACAGTTTGCCTTCGGCCGTTTCTGTTGAGTTTGATGAAAAACCAAATGTCTACTTTGTACTTCTTGAAAGCTTTTTTGATCCGCGAGAGTTTCAGGAAATTAAGCTGAATGGAGACGTGATTCACCCGAAACTGAAAAAGTATATGGCTAAATCCGGGCGATTTGATCATGTTAAAGTTCCGGTTTTTGGGGCAGGAACAGCTCAGTCGGAGTTCGAAATTCTGACAGGTGTGCCGGCTTTGGAGATGTTTGACAGCATGGAATTTAATAGTTTGCATGGAAGTCAAACCTATTCTATTTGTCAGCAGTTCTTAAAAAATAAATATAGTTGTGAGGCTGTGGTGGCGACGGGACCAAACTTTTATAACAGTGTTGAAGCTTATAAAAGCTTACAGTTTAGTCATGTGAACTATCTAAATGAACCAGGGTCATGTTTGCAAATAGAGGATGATTCAGAGTTTCCTGCCGATTCAAAAGTACTTAATACGTTAAGCGACTTGAGAAAATTGAATGGTGATTCTCCATTTTTTGGATACGTGGTGACGATGTTCGGACATCGCCCTTATAAGCGAGATCTGAAAAAAATGCCGGATGTGCTTACAGCTTTGGCGCCAAAAGTTGAGAAAAAATCCCTCAAAGAACGAATTAATGACTGTGTAAATGGGGTTTACTATAAGACTCAATATATGGGTGAGTTCTTAGATGCTTTGTACGAAGATGATCCTTCTGCGGTTGTTTTGCTCTTTTCTGACCATTTGCCGGATATATGTTTTAATCTGGAAGAGGGGATAATCGAAAAAGAGGATGCTAAGCTACATAATGCACCTGCACTTTTATTAAAAGGTGGTGAGTATGAGAAGATTGAAGTTGATACTTTATATCAGCTACATCACCAGATTTTAACGATGTTATCTAAGGATGACTATAGCCTTCCGAATGAAGATCAGCTAAGAAAAAGCTATCTGCACGTCATGGCAAAAGCTGTTAAGATTGATTAATTCAAAATTAACGTTCGCTCTTACTATCCCTTTTATATAATTTTCAGGCTGATTGCTCCTGATTTTATGTAGAGAAAATAAAAAAGATTAAAAA
>DDLT01000041.1 GCA_002340265.1 Lentisphaeria bacterium UBA2565
AGCCAACTGGGAGCTGGTCACGATGTGAGTTGGTAATACACTCGTAGATGGTGAAGAATGTAAGTGAATATAAGAAAATAACAGTACTTCACCTCTCACTTTTCATGATTTTACTATACTAGTTTAAAACTGGTGTCACTACTGGTTTGAAATTACCACCGGCTCTAAATCTGATTTCTAGATTACTACAGGCTAATTGAAGTTTATGATTTAACTAATTTTACAAGTAATAGCTAAGCTAGTCTTTCAAACTTTGTAAGGAAGATGACAAATGTAGCCAATCTAACCCAGTTGTGTTGTTAGCTGACTAATGGAAACAATTTTGACCAGAATGTATAAACTACTGAAAGCAAGAGTTAAACTGATTGCATTTTTTGATACAATGAGCTGATCAATTGAAATCATTTCAACATATCTGGCGTTACACTCGTTGTAATGAAACCGAAGCCCCCTGTAATCCTCGAGTATCCCTTCAGATCACAAACCGCCAGCAATTTCCAACGACAAGCAGACACAAACCAACTGGGAGCTGGTTACGTTGTGAGTTCTTAATACAAAGAGCACTGCTTTACCTCTCACTTTTCATGATGTTACTACACCAGTTCAAAACTGGTGTCAAAACTGGTTTAAATTACCACTTTAAAAGTCATTTCCATCTTACTGCAGGCTAATTGAAGGTTATGATTTAACTAATTCTAATAATAGGCAAGCTAGTCTTTCAAAATTTGTCAGGAAGATAACAAATGAAGCCAATCTAGCCCAGTTGTGTTGTCAACTGACTATAAATGGAAACATTTTTGACCAGAATATATAAACTGCTGAAAGCAAGAGTTGAACTGATTGCATTCAGTTCTAGATATAATGAGCTGATCAATTAAAATCATCTGAACATATCTGGTCTTAGATTGGTTGTAATGAAACTCAAGCCCCTTGTAACCCTCAAGTATCCTTCCAGATCACAAACTGCCAGCAATTTCCAATGACAAGCAGATACAAGAAACGTACTACTCATTCAGTATAAGTGAGTTCCTTTTAAAGCATATCTTGGCTTACATTGGTTGTAATGAAACTCAAGCCTCTTGTAACCTTCAAGTATCCTTATAGATCACAAACAGCCAAAACTTTCCAATTACAAACAGATACAAAAAACGCACTATTCATTCAGTGTTTCTTTTTAAGCTTATAACGTAAAATTAAGAGACAACCAATTCGTGAACAGCAACGAGTAGTTTTATCTGCATAAACAAGACTTCACTCGATTGTAGAGGGAGTGCAACTTGACAAGATGAAATAAGAATAATTTAACAAATAAAGGGGTACAACAATTAAGTTCCATCAGTCTAAAATGATGATTAATTGTTGCGTAAATCAGGTAGGGCAGAGTATTTTCTGGAAACAAAGTTTAAACATATCTACCACTTTCAATCATTAGTCTGTGATGACCTATTCGAAATTTCACTTACTCTTTACTTTCATTCAACGTTCTTGCAAAGTCTAAATTCGTCCTTAAAGATAGTATAAAATTCCAGTTTTCTTTATCAGTAAAGAATATATTTCAAATGTATTCACACGTAAACCAACAGAGTCTAGATTTGGACGGGTCAGCTTCTTAGAGGGAGAGCAGGTCAGCAGGATATGTTATTAATCGTAATTAATTGTAATTAGAAAAGCCCGAGTCAAAACATGCAAGCCAAATGGGGGGTCATGGTCCCAGGCGTTCCTCGCGTAGTGCCAGGAAACTGGGGATGAGCTTGGGACAGCTACAACAATGTGAACGCCGTGTTTTGCGAAGAAAGTTTGGGAAAGACTCGAAGAATATGTCGATCGTTTTCGGAATGGGTTGGCCCGCGAATTATATTGCTTGAAAGCCTGCAGGATAAGCAAAGTTCATGCTCGATCTCACGAGATAACAAAGGAGCTATTTACGAGTTCAAACTACGAAAACACAGACAAAAAAAATCATGATGTTGAGACGAACATCTCGGATGTTGAAAAATCAAAGAATCGTAGTAAGCAGAACTTTGCTTGGGACAGCTACAACAGTGTGAACGCCGTGTTTTGCGAAGAAAGTTTGGGAAAGACTCAGAAGAATATTTCGATCGTTTTCGGAACGGGTTGGCCTGTGAATTATATTGCTTGAAAGCCTGCAAGATAAGCAAAGTTCATGCTCGATCTCACGAGATAACAAAGGAGCTATTTACGAGTTCAAACTACGAAAACACAGACTAAAAAAATCATGATGTTGAGACGAACATCTCGGATGTTGAAAAGTCAAAGAATCGTCGTAAGCAGAACTTTGAAGATGAGGCAAACAACATGCAATTGTATGGATAAAGAGGATACTCGACGAAGCAACTTGAATAGTAAATATCTAAGCGTAACTCTTTCTGTTAAAAAGTTTCCTGATTCTTTTATTTGTTTTTACCCGGTAGCCGAGCAATGTTTCCAAAAACCTAGATACCTGGCAGTCTGAAATTATTATAGAATTTCTGCGGAACAATTCATTCAGTTCTTAGAATACAGTAGAATAGTAGATCTGCCGTCACTCACCTGTAGCGGACTTTCCCAATGTTATGGTCTGTCAATGCAGATCGGAAATCCATTGTATTTCTACACAGAGATCGAGCATTCTCAGTAGTTTCGAATGGACATTTCGGTGGAAAAACGGAAAGAATTTCTGACTGCCGGGTATCTACAGCTTTTTTGGAAAAACCGTGCCTGTGGGTCACACAAAGTTCGTCGGACAACTTGCAAACACAAATCATTGAATAAAATCGCTTGGTGTTTATGACCAAAGATCAAAATACTCAAATACTCTCGGGATGTTTCAAATAATGACAATAATTTTTGTTGAAATTGATTTTCTATGAATTTTTGACCGCCGGGTAGCTAGTGTTTTCAACAACCTTGCCTGTGAGTCAAGACTTTTGTAGTATGGCTAGGAGAATTCGCCCACTACAAAGAAAACTTGAAAAACATTATTTAGAGTCGCTTGGAATTTCTGAACAAATATTCTTTTCACTGGGGACTAAATGTCAAAACATTGAGATTATATGGTATGTCCAAGCTCGAAATCAGCTGGAAAATATCATAATGTTGCGTAATAAACGAGAGCTGCAGAATTACATTGTTAAATGATCTCTTATTAAGCTGTCAGCCTGTTATAACACCTGTCAATGACGTAGGAAAACTGAGTGATAACAAAGTGTAAAACTGAAAAAAAAAACTGGTAACCAGTCAGCTGGGGTCACGTGACAAAGTGTTTTGCTAAAAAATGTTTCTATTATGGGCCTATAATTTTATGAGAAGTAGATCACGTGATGGCCTAGCTGCAAAGGCCTTATTATATACAGTATGGTAAGCTGTTTCTACCAGAGACAGCCTCTTGTATAACGAGTAATATAAAGGAAAGGAAAGGAGGAGAGGGGCAAAAGGTGTTCTAACTTGTTTCATAAGTGAACAGGGAATGGAGACTGCAATTTAAGAGTCACTTTTTTCATTTAAACACCAACTACCCAGCTAAATTAATGCTGGGTCACCAAGTGCTCAAAAATACTAGAATTTTATGAGGACTTTTGCATCTATTAGGTGCCTCTGGTGAAAAACGACGGCAGCTTCGTGAGGCTACAATACCCACGAATCCTGAGCCCCTGAACAAGGATCTGGAGGTAAATGTAGAGGTCCAGATTATTGACCTTAAAGATGTCTATGACAAGAAAACTAAGAAAGTAGCTGCCGGCTTAGAATATCGACTTGAAAATCCTGTGGTGACTGTTGTGGTCCGGGCATCTGTGGAAATCACTAACGTCTACGTACATGTACAGAGGTGTGCAAGAGCTGCCATAAGAACGCACGACACTAGTGGTAAGCAATGTGATATTAGCATGATGTGACCCACACTAGGGTTCCTCTTTTTGCGTTCAATATGTTTAAAAGCTATACCGTACTCTACCAAAAATAACTAACCTCGGGACTTTGGGACTTAGTAGTCTTTTACAGGTCTATCACTACTTTCGAAGGATCGCAGCTGTCGGGGCTTCGTTTTCTTTCGTGTATCTAAAGCGTGTACCATATACTGAAATAAAGGAATTTTCAATATAGAGAGATCTAAAAAAGATTTAAACCTCTTGAAATGAGTTTAGTCTACACCCAAACAAGCTCTATGTACGCAGGTAGTTTCATCAGTGTATCATTTTGGCTTGACACTTCTAACAGGTCCTGTTGAGCTAGAAGTAAGCACTTCGCAAAGCGAGACGAACCGACGAGTCATTTGTGTCGATCTTGGTTCGGTTTACAAGAAAAAAGGTGGGGATCACTTCTACTGGTTGGAGAAGGCTGACATCGCAGAGCGAAATAAATGGGAACTGACCTTTACAATAGAGTTGATCTCGGGATTGACAGCCAGTGCTACATCCAGACCTTTTCGAGTTACGACTAAAGCCAATTACAAGAGAGGAAGTGAAGGTGACTGGACTATTACCTGGTCAATTAACAGCTCTTTCTCTTTCCCTTTCTCAAAGGCACTACGAAAGCGCAAAAAAGCGGTCGCCATTGTGTTAACAGCACACTGCTAGGCTGCTCGCTGCCTACAACAGCAGAGACAGTGAGAAGCGTAGCTACTAAGAGAAAGGCAGTCGTGATAAATTGATAGTAACATAATGTCTTCTTGCTATTGGATAAATATTCTAAGATATCTGACTGATACTAGTGTGCACAATTAAGTACGCGGCAGAAATATCAAGGTTTATTCATGGTTTTGTCGACTGAATCGTACAATCATCATTACCGCGTTTGCAACTTTTCGACAAATAAAAATGCGTATAACTATGATACATTTCAACAGTAATGATCCAAATCATTTTTTTTCTTTGTTCTTATCACAGATTATCCAAGTGTTGGCAAAGCGCAAAATCTTAGTTGTAAGATCACCGTTCCAGAAAGCCAAACCATTACGAACACTGGTGTGACCACACTCCAAGAAAGTAGAGAGAGTAAGAAGGGTATAATAATAAAAATAGATTTTCTCGAATGATGCTTCCTCATTGTTGTATCTTTACCTGCACTAGCATCGTGACTACTTGAGACTGACCATGAAGACAATGAGCTTAAGACATTATGAAAGCCAAATTGGATAATAAAGTGATTCAGTTTCCCATAGCAGGCTAGACAATTCAAACTTCTTTGATGACTTTTCAGTCTCTTTTTTTAACTTCCTTAACCATGCAAGAGCAATTTGTGCTTTGATCACTTTCACAAGACGTAAGAAATATAACCACCATAAATAATAGATATTGCATGCAGCTCGTGTACATGCAGTGGAACCCCGCCTTACGGCCACCAAGTTAAGGGGCCTAGGTCACGCAATTTTAGGCA
>DDLT01000049.1 GCA_002340265.1 Lentisphaeria bacterium UBA2565
GGACTTTGTCAACAGTCTGAAGTCCGGCAAGCAATTGCCGGACTTTTGATTTTAACTTACACAGAGCTGCTGTAATTATAGAGTTTACGCAGGAGCGAACATAATAAATTAAGGCTTTTTAAATTTCACCTTGAAAACAACCTACCTCCTAGTAGGTTTGCAAAGTAAACAACAACTTACTGAGACGATAAAATGACTAAAAATGATACCAAAAATGAACTTCTTGACTGCGCTCAGGACCTGATTCAGCGAGTCGGAGTTAACGCTATGAGCTATAACGACCTGGCGAATCAGGTCGGCATCAGAAAAGCGAGTATTCACTATCATTTCCCTAAAAAAGAGGATATGATCGTGGCCCTTCTTACACGGTGCAATTTGGTTTACGGGCAGGTTTATGAGGAAATCATGTGTTTGAATCGTACACCGAAAGAAAAACTTCACTTAATTGCGGACATTTTTGAAAACGGGATTCGCGACGGAAAGGTTTGCATAATCGGTATGCTTAGTGTCGAATTCGCCTCTTTGGGAGCAGCTGTTCAACAGGCTGCCGGCAATGCCATCAACTTGACGTCAAAAATATATGAGAAAGCCTTTATTCAGGCAGTCGATGAAAAAACTTTACCTGCTGATTTCGATACTTATGCGGCCGCTTATGGTTTTTTTAGCTTTCTTCTCGGCGTGCAGATTTTATCTCGATGTCGTAATGATATTGATAATTTTAAGAATTCTGTAAATATTTACATCGAATCGATTCTTCCCGATTCTAAATAATTTGACCGACTATTTAAGTCGGTTTTTTCTGAAACACAAGCCTACCTTCTGATAGGTAAAGGAGAATTAAAATGGATCTAGACCTTATTAAAGACGGTATCGTCAAACATGTTTATCATGTAAATGCCGACACAAAAGTTCCACTACACAAACACGATAATAAAGACGAAATCTTTTACTGTATTAAAGGCTCCGGCTTCGGTGTTTTAGAAGCCAGTGAAGTAGAGCTAGCAAAAGGTAAATCATTTATTGTTCCAGCGGGGACTCTTCATTCTTTGCGGAGTGACAGCGATTTATACGTAGCAGCCATTCTTGTACCCACAGTTGAAGAGAATTAAAGCAGTTAAGTTACCGACCTTTTGGGGTCGGTTTTTTTCTACACCACACCTACCTACTAATAGGTCTTGAGTGATTTTCAAAAGAAAGGAATAAACTTTTAAGATTGACATAATCTGTTTTTTACACTACTTTCAGGACGCAATAGACCATTAGAAGTTATTGAAATCAAAAAAGAGCAACGTGGTATTTATGAATTCAAAAGCGACAAAATATGCATTCCTTGCCGGTGTGATTTACTTTACAGCTATGGCAATCGCACACTACTTCGTTATAAAAGTGCCAGTTCTCTTTGTCTATTACGATACGCCGTTTTATGCTTATCAAGACAAAATTATTTCGTTTGCCGTCTGTGCTTATATCGCACTTTTCTATTCGGCTTTGAAACATAGGGAGGTCGCACCGGCTGCAATAGTTGTGCTAGGACTGACAGTTCTAGGGTTAAGTTCAGTCAATTTTTCAGAAGACCTAAACCTTCTACTAGAAGAGAATCAATCCACGTTGCCATATTGGCTTCAAACAGGCTTGATTGCCGTATACCTAACCGTGCTCATCGTCCTCTATCTTAAAGACTCAAAAAACTCGAAGGAGAATTGATTATGTCATTACACGAACAACTCGAACAAATGCATGAACAAATCACAAATAACGTGCCGGAAGCTTCAGCAAAGTTTGATGCCGACACAAAAAGTGTTATCGAAAGCGGACTAGCACCGCAGGGTTTAAAAGTCGGAGACAAGCTACCGAGCTTTGCACTTCCTAATCAAACGGGTCAGTTGACCAAGTCAGATGATTTACTAAAGGAAGGGAATCTGGTAATCTCGTTTTACAGAGGAAGCTGGTGTCCTTACTGCAGTCTTGAACTAAACGCACTTCAACAGATTTTGCCTGAAATTCAATCACTGGGCGCAAATCTGGTCACAATCAGTCCGCAACTTCCAGATGAATCGATGTCGACAGCCGAGAAAAATGCGTTAACCTTTTCGGTTCTTAGCGATATCGGAAACAAAGTGGCAAAAACGTTTAACCTCGTATTCACACTATCAGAATCACTTCGACCTGATTATGCAAACTTTGGGATTGATTTACAAAAAACTAATGGTGATGATTCATTTGAGTTACCAGTCCCCGCTACTTTTGTCGTTGATAAAAACGGCATTATTCAAAGTGCGTTTGTCAATGCCGACTACAAACAACGCATGGAACCTGCCGAAATCATAAAAGTACTGAAAGAAATCAAATAGTTGAAAATAAGTTATGAAAAAAACTATTGAACTTCAGTACTTTGCAAAAGACCGTCATGCCACTTGGCTGGAACTGTTTTTCGATTTAGTTATTGTCGCCTGTATTGGTGTAGTGACCCACAATTTGGGTCATCTGCACGATGGACACCTTCCTACCAAACAGTGGCTTTACTTTCCACTCGAATTCATTCCGGTCTGGTGGATATGGGTAACTCATACACTTTATGCAAACTTTTTTGATACAGACAGCAAGTCGCACCGTATCTCAACCTTGATGATAATGTTTCTTATGGTCAGCATGTCTGCCTTTCTAGGGAAAGATCTACAGAAGCACTATGCGCATTTTATCGGGTTTTACCTGATAATAAGAACTATTGGGGCATTCATGTTTTTTTCTGCAGTCAATCGCATAAAAGAGATGTCTGAATATGCTCGACAAATGACAATAACCATAATAATAACCTTAGTTATTGCCGGCGTTGCGCTGATGCTTGAAGCTCCATATCAGCAAATAGTCTTTATCTTTGGTATTATTCTCGAAGTCTGCCTGTTCGTGCTGCTTGGTTCGAAACGTTTAAAGCTGCCAGTTCACCGCAGTCACTTAGTGGAGCGCATTGGTCTTCTATCAATTATTTTGCTTGGAGAGACTGTTATCAGCCTAGTTTCGGGATTGCGGGAAATTGAATGGACAGTTCCCACAATTGTCAGAGCAATCAGCGGTTTCTTATTAATTGGCTCAATTTGGTGGATTTATTTTGACTCGTTTCCGGTTCTCGAACGGGCAAAGCGAATTCGAAACGGATTTGTTGTAATCCTTCCAAATGCATTCTTCTGTATTGGCCTAATTTTACTGGCAACAATGATTCGCCACTCCATAATGGGAGAGCTAGGCAGGTCAGATTTTCAGATACTGGCGATTTTCGGTATGATTTTCTTCTATTTCGGCAAACAGATAATCTATTACGTCTCCTTTCCGGTTTATCGCAAACACATTATTATCAATAGTGTCGTCTGTGTTACAGTCACTGCCCTATCATCGTTTTTACCAAAAGCTGAATATGCCATGATTGGAATCACCCTTGGAATGTTTTTTTACGTATATTCCACATTCCGATGGATTCTAACCAAGGATGTAAGTCCTTACCTAGTTGAGGAGGATGAATAAATGAGTTCTATAACAAGATGTCCTTGGGTTGGTGATGACCCTTTATTTCTTTCATATCACGATGAAGAATGGGGCGTTCCGGTTCACGATGACAACTTACTGTTTGAAGCAATAGTTCTTGAAGGCGCACAGGCGGGTCTGAGCTGGATGACAATTCTTAGGCGACGAGAAAATTATCGAAAAGCCTTTGCAAACTTTGAGATTGAGGAAGTTGCAAAGTTTGATGATAACGATATTGATCGACTTGTTAATGGCAGCGGTATAATTCGAAATCGGAACAAGATAAAATCGGCAATTAACAATGCCGAAGTGGCACTAAAGATTCAGAAAGAGTACGGTTCGCTGGACAAGTTTATGTGGCAGTTTGTCGGAGGAAAACCGATTGTCAACAAATGGGAAAGCGGCGAAGAGGTGCCGGTAACCACACCGGAATCCGACGCCATGAGCAAAGCTATGAAAAAGGCAGGCTTTACCTTTATCGGTCCTACAACTTGTTATGCGTTGATGCAGTCTGTCGGAATGGTCAACGACCACACTGTGGACTGCTTTCGTTATGACAAAATTAATCGGTTGAATAATTAGATCATGACAAAAAGTAATTTTACAAAAGAAGTGATTGAATGTATTCGTGAGATTCCTGTTGGCTATGTTTCAACTTACGGAGGTATTGCCGAATTAGCAGGAAATCCGCGTGCAGCTAGGCAAGTTGTACGCGTTCTTCATACTTACGGAGAAAAAGAGAAGCTTCCTTGGCATCGTGTAATAAACAAGCAGGGCAAAATTTCACTCAAACCGATGCAGGGCTATGAACAGCAACATGAGCTTTTGGAGAATGAAGGCGTTGTTTTTGACGAAAATGACCAAATCGATTTAAACCGGTTTCTTTGGAAACCTGACAACGAAATTTGAGTAAACGAAAAGTGAGGACAAAGTGAAGAAAAATGTCGGAGCAGTTGTGGGACTTTACCCTACCCCGGTTACAATCATCGGAACTGTGATAGATAGCCGTGTGAACTGGATTAACATTGCCCATGTGGGAATTATTGCATTGGATCGAATTTCAATTAGTATGCACAAATCACACTACAGCAACCAAGGTTTAACAAAGGGAAATTTAGTATCTGTAAATCTAGTGTCTGAAAAGATGCTTGCGGCAGCAGACTATGTCGGAATGGTTTCAGGTGCAAAAGTTGATAAATCAAAAGTTTTTGAATATGAATCAGGAAGTGATGGAGAAGTTCCATTGATCAAAGATTCGCCTCTGGTAATGGAATGCCGGGTCGTTGATAACTACAAAACTGAAAGCCATGATCACTTTATTCTAAAAGTTGAACATACACATGTGGAAGAAGAAAACCTGAATAGTTCGGGAAAAATCGATTACGAGAAGGTTCGACCGATTCTTTTCGAAATGCCGACAAGAACTTATCTGAAAACTGGTGATGTGGTTGGGAAATGCTGGTCTGAAGGGAAAAACTATAAATAAGGATGACTAAAATGGATGCAATATTTACACGCCGAAGCGTACGTCGATTCAAATCAAAACCTGTAGAAAAAGGTAGAATTGAGAAGTTATTGAAAGCGGCAATGCAGGCACCGTCGGCAGGAAACCAGCAGCCTTGGGAATTTATTGTAGTCACGGAACCGGAGACATTGAAAAAACTTGCAAAGATCAGTCCTTACGCAAAAATGACAGCTGAGGCCGGAGCCGCTGTTGTCGTACTTGGAAACAAAGAAGGTATGCGTTTCCCCGAAAATTGGCAGCAGGATTTGAGCGCAGCCACACAGAACCTTCTTCTAGAAGCCGTAAATCTGAAATTGGGAGCTGTCTGGCTCGGCGTTGCTCCGCTTGAGGAACGAATGGAATTTATTACTGATTTCTTTAATTTATCCGAAAACCTGCTTCCCTTCAGCTTGATAGCAATTGGTTACCCGGAAGGGCAAGGGAACTATTTTACCGACCGCTTTGATGCGAGCAGAATTCATTACGAAACTTACAAAAACTAACACATTACAGGAGCAAAAAATGAAAGTAATCGCATTTAATGGAAGTCCACGACTTGGCGGAAACACAGAAATCATGCTAAAACGTGTTCTAAAAAAAGCTGAAGATGCCGGGCTTGAAACCGAATTTGTTCAAATTGGAGGTAAGGCAATCCGCGGTTGCCTCGCCTGTGGCAAATGTGCAGAAACCCAAGATCAGAAATGTATTATCAGTACTGATAGGGGAAATGAATATATTGCAAAAATGATTGAAGCGGATGCCATCATTATGGGTTCTCCATCCTACTTCTCAGCAATGACTTCAGAACTTAAGGCGTTAATCGACCGTGCCGGTTTTGTGGCATGGGTTAATGGTGGACTTTTTGCCCGGAAGGTCGGTTCAGCGGTCGGTGTTCATCGTCGTGGAGGTGGAGTTTGTGTGACAGATTCAATAAATCACATGTTCCTAATGTCCCGTATGATTGTTCCCGGTTCAACTTATTGGAATTTCGGCGTCGGTCTGGACAAAGGCGATGTGAAAGAAGATGAAGAAGCAAATGCCAATATGGATGATTTGGGAGAAACCATTGTCTGGCTTCTTAAAAACCTTCCAAAAGAAAGGAATTGATTATGAAACTAATTAAAACGACACTTGTTCTGTCGGCGTTGATTATATCCGCTTGTAAAACCACACAAAAAACAACCGATATTGAGATTGTTGCTTCCTCGAAAAATCAATGGACCGGCATCGCTGTCAGTAACGAAAACCGTATCTTTGTCAACTTTCCAAAATGGTCTGACAATGTACCGATTCGCGTTGCAGAAATTATTGACGGCAAAGCTGTTCCTTATCCAAACAAATCATGGAACAGTCCTCAGAATAAACAATCGTTCAAAGCAGTACAGTCTGTAGTGATTGACAAAAAGAATCGCCTATGGATTCTGGAGACCAGTAATCCACAATTTAAAGGTGTCCAAGCTGGCGGTCCGATTCTGTATAATTTTGACTTAAAAACAAATAAGTTAACCAAAGCATACAGTTTCCCAAGCTCTTCTTATAAGGCAAACTCCTACTTTAACGATGTGCGAGTGGATACCGAAAGAGAAGTCGCTTACATGACTGACTCCGGCGACGGTGCCATAATTGTTCTTGATTTGAAAAACGGTCAGTCAAAGCGTCTGTTGGATAACCACAAGTCAACAGAAAGTGAAATTGACTATCTAATCTGTGACGGAATCAAGTGGGAAAACAGTGTGCATTCTGATGGAATTGGACTAAGCCCTGATAGAAAATATCTCTACTACGTCGCTTTAACTGGTCACACATTATATCGAGTTCCTACAGAATCATTGATTAATGACAGCAAGAACATCGAAGCATATGTAGAAAAAGTGGCAACAATTCCGGCGACTGACGGAATATTATTCGATAGCAAAGGGACTCTCTATCTTGGAGGTCTGGAAGATAACTCAATCAACATGTTGAAAAACGGAAGAGTCGAAAAATTGATTAAAGACCCGACAATTCGCTGGGCTGACTCGTTTGCGATGGATAAAGATGGTAATTTATATACCACCACATCACAAATTCACCTCCCCGAAGATAAGCGCCAAGAATATCAAATTCTCAAGCTAAATCCGTAATTACCCTCCTATTGCGCCGCAGGTTTCACAACCTGCGGTTTTTTTATAATAACGCGATTAACTGAGTCACTGAGAATGACAGATGTCTGCGTAAAAATGACAACTGAAAATATCTCCTGCAGATACAATAAATATTTTCATTCTCGGTGGAAATTCGTTTCTTCACCTTGTACAATTTTCAGCGCAATTTCTTTTGCCAACGGGGACAAGATTTGATAATTTACCACGGAGAAACCTATGAAATGGGTGATTGATGCACCGTCCGAAATGCTGCATAAACTTGCAAAAGATCAGGAAATGCTTGACCAAATTGAAGGTCTACAAGTTGACATTTCCTCATTTTCGGACGACAACAAAATAGCAGTAGAAACAATTGCCTATGCCGGAGTTCCAATTCTCTGTGCCAGTTCACTTCTTCCGGATCACATCGTTCGTAATCTCGAGAATGTCGACAGCTTTTTCCTAAATCTTCTACAGGAACATGTGCAGAAACAGATTTCATGGCTGAAAACATTCGGCTGTTCCTACGTCTCCGTTTCTCCGGTAACAGCCATAACAAAAGATGTTGAGAAACAGAGCCGGACAGTACTGAACTTTTGGGAATATCTAAGTTCTGAACTAGCAAATTCCGTAATAAAGCTCTGCTTCAACTACACCTACCCGCTCCTGCCGGGGATGAACTATGTAGACTTCTCCGATAACGATTCGTTGATCTTCTTCGGTTATCTTGATCTTTTTATGAATAACCTTAATGAAGAACACTCCATTTCGGAAATCCTGAAAGAGTGCCCATTCAACATCAGCGCCATCCGCATCAACTATACCGAAACGGAAGGCATCTACCCTGATGAAGATTTTCTGATCAATTTAAAAGAAGAACTCGACAAACGCCAGTTCAAAGGGCCTGTCATCTTCCATCCACTTTATGAAAAATACCGAACTGTTCGCGAAGAATGGCTACGTATTTCACAATTTTTTAATCAAAAATAAGAGAACCCATTATGGCTTTAAACACACTACCTTTAGAAAAAGTTCACACCGCACTCGGCGCAAAAATGGTGCCATTCGGTGGTTGGAACATGCCTGTCCAATACACCGACGGAATTATTGCAGAACATAATCATACCCGTGAAAAAGTATCAATCTTCGATATATGCCACATGGGTGAATTTATGGTCGAAGGACCTGGTGCTACAGAAGCTCTGGACAAACTGCTGGCACGCTCCATCAATTCGCAAAAAACAGGCGTCTGCCGTTATAACTTCCTGATGAACAGTCTTGGTGGCGTCCGTGACGACCTGATTGTCTACAAACTTGATGAGGAATCCTACTTCATTGTCGTCAATGCGGCAACCGCAGCAGAAGATGCCTACTGGATTAAGCAGAATCTTCCTGAAACCGTCGTTTTCACCGACATTTCTGAAAATACAGGAAAACTCGATTTACAGGGACCACTAGCATTTGAAGTGATGGAAAAACTTGGTGTTGATAAAACAAGACTGCCGGGCTATTTCAAATTCATTCAAACCGAGATCAACGGTATTCCATGTATTGTAAGTCGAACCGGATATACTGGAGAACGTGGTCTCGAATTTTATGTAAGTACAGACGATTTGCAGACACTTTGGGATTTGTTGACTTCAGACGAGCGTGTTAAACCCGCTGGCCTTGGGGCGCGTGACACACTGCGTCTAGAAGTTGGTTACGCACTTTATGGTCACGAATTGAACGAAGAGACCACACCGTATGACATTGGTTACGAAAAATTGATCAAAATGGAAGGTCGTGAATTTATCGGAAAACACAGCCTATTGAATGCCGAAAGAAAGTATCTGACAGGCATTGTGCTAGACAAACGTCGTGCCGCGCGTGAAGGGACGACCGTAAAAATTGAACTTAACTATGTAGAAGAAATTGGGACCGTCACATCGGGTTCATTTGCACCATCAATCGGAACTGCCGTCGCTTTGGCTTTTCTAAAACGTGAACTTCCAGTCGGCACCGAAGTTTTACTAGGAGAAGGTCCGAAATACATGACAGGAAAAGTAGCAGAACTTCCATTTTACAAACAAGGAACCGTCAGAGACTAAAGCTTCGTATTACGTGCTAAGTGGTACGTAATACGTTGCACACTGGAGAAACTTATGAAATGTGAAACTTTGGATGTCTGGAAACTCAGTGCAAGATTATCAGCTGATGTTTATAAAACTTTTAAACAGTGTAAAGATTATGGTTTTAAGGACCAAATAACCAGAGCCAGCCTTTCTATTCCCAGTAATATTGCTGAAGGCATGGAAAAGGAGTCTTACAAAGATAAAATCAGGTTCATAGAGTATGCAAAAGGATCATCCGCTGAATTTATAACTCAGACCTATATCGGAATGGATATTGATTATATTAACAAATCTGAAGGTAAAGATTGGATTGAACGTGCTGATCATATTCTGAGGATGCTCTCAAACTTACAAAAAACTTTTAAATAAAGGGACGTAACACGTATTACGTATGACGTACCACGAAACGAACAAGGGTTATTATGAAAAAGTATACAGAAAAACACGAATGGGTAGAACTTGAAGGCGATGTGGCAACAATCGGAATCTCCGTTTACGCGGCATCTGAACTTGGCGACATCACTTATGTCGAACTTCCGGAAGAAGATGATGACATCACAAAAGGTGAATCGTTTTGTGTTGTCGAATCGGTAAAAGCAGCATCTGACATCTATGCGCCAGTTTCAGGAACGGTTTCCGAGGTAAATGAAGACCTTGAAGATGAACCGGAAACCGTCAACTCCGATGCGGAAGGTGCAGGTTGGATCTGTAAAGTTTCAGGTGTAGATGCGTCTGATCTAGATGATTTAATGGATCCGGATGCCTACGCGGCCTATATCGCTAAATAATCAGTAAATCTCTGGGAACGCCGAGCTCCTGCTCGGCTAACCTGCCCCACTTGCAACCTGTAACTTTACAACTTGCAACCTTTACAAACTCAGTTGGAGGAACACGTGCCTTATATTGCTAATACACAAAATGATCGACAGGAAATGCTTGAGGTTATCGGTGTCTCCACTGTCGAAGAGATGTGGGAACAAACTGGTATTCCCGCACAAAAAGCCGACCTTTCCGCCTTGCCGGAAGGAAAGTCGGAAATGGAGGTGCTACAATACATCTCCGAACTCGCCGGAAGAAACGCCACAGACTTAAGCTGTTTCCTCGGCGGCGGATATTACGATCATTATACACCGGCGGCTGTCAGCGACATTGCCGGGCGCGGCGAATTTCTGACCGCTTATACGCCTTATCAGCCGGAAATTTCTCAGGGGACACTTCAGGTGATTTACGAATGGCAGTCATCCATATGTAGAATCACCGGAATGGAAGTCAGCAACGCCTCGATGTACGACGGAGGAACCGCACTTTTTGAATCGATTCTAATGTCGATTCGTCAAAACAAGCGTAATAAAGTTGTCGTTGCCGGAGGCGTTTCACCAATTTTCAAAGAGATGATTCACTGCTACAACGGGAACCTCGGTATCGAACTCGTAGAAGTACCACTTTGCGGTTCATCAACTGATCCACAGAAGCTTCTGGAAAGTGTCGACAAGGACACCGCCTGCGTCGTCATTCAGTATCCGAACTTCTTCGGCGAATATCACGACTGGACCGATTTTATTACCGAACTCAAAGCACATGACAAAAAAGTCGTCACAATCTGTTCAACCTACCCGACCGCATTGGCGCTTTTAAAAACACCCGGCGAAATGGGATTCGATATCGTCAGCGGTGAAGCACAATGCCTAGGACTTCCCCTCGCCTTCGGTGGACCTTACCTCGGTTTTATGGCAACGACCAAAAAATTGATGCGTAAAATGCCCGGCAGAATCTGTGGAAGAACCGTCGATTCACAAGGTCGTGAAGGCTTTGTGCTGACACTTCAGGCACGCGAACAACACATTCGTCGCGAAAAAGCCAACTCCAACATCTGCTCTAATCAGGGACTCTGTGCGCTCAGTGCCACAGTTTACCTCGCCTTGATGGGAGAAGAAGGTTTTAAAGAAGTCGCACAACTTTCTACATCCAAAGCCGCGTTCGCCCGTCAGCTTCTCGGAGAAATTAAGGACGTCAGCATCATTACCGGAGATAACTTCTTCAACGAATTTGTTATCGAAACACCGATGGATGCCAATGATCTTGTCGGAAAACTAATTGAAAAAGGTTATGCCGCAGGTTACCCGCTGGGGAAATATTTCCCGGAACGTAAAAATCAGCTATTGGTGGCAGTAACCGAAAAAAGAACGAAAGAGGAAATCAAAGGGCTGGCGGCAGCAATGGAGGCAATCTTATGTTAATTTTTGACAAAAGTGTAAAAGGTCGTCGTGCTGTTGATCTTCCGAAATGCGATGTGCCTGTTAGAGAAATTCCGTCAAATGACAAACGTCAGAATCACGCCGAACTTGCCGAACTATCCGAAATGGAGGTAGTACGCCACTATACAAATCTGAGCCGTAAAAATGTCGGTATCGACAATGTATTTTATCCGCTCGGATCGTGTACAATGAAATACAATCCGCGCCTGAACGAAAAAGTGGCGGCATTGAAAGGGTTTGCCCAGTTGCACCCGCTTCTGCCTCAGCTGAGAAATGGCGATGTGCTTTCGCAAGGTGCTCTCGAAATCATTTATGACACCGAGAAATTTATGTGTGACCTGCTTGGATTTGCAGGATTTACCATGCAGCCGCTTGCCGGAGCACACGGTGAATTGACCGGAATTATGATCATCTCCGCTTATCATGCATCACGAAACGATGATAAACGCAAAGTGATGTTGATTCCTGATTCGGCGCATGGAACTAACCCAGCATCTGCCGCTTTGGCAGGTTTGGTCTGCAAAGAAATTCCAACTGACTCGAAAGGCGACATTGATCTCACAGCTCTTGAAGAGGTCCTTGACGACACCGTCGCGGGACTGATGCTGACCGCACCGAGTACGCAGGGAATTTTCGATAACAACACCAAGAAAGTCTGCGATATGATTCATGAAGCCGGAGGGTTGGTCTATCTTGATGGCGCAAATCTGAACGCGATCATGGGACAAATCCGTCCTGGCGATTTAGGATTTGATGTACTGCACTCCAACCTTCACAAAACCTTTTCCACACCTCATGGTGGCGGAGGCCCGGGTGCCGGACCTGTCGGAGTCTGCGAAAAACTGTTGCCGTTTCTTCCCGATTCACGAGTCGTGAAAAAAGAGGACGGCGGCTTTACGCTGACGTACAACAATCCGCAGTCAATCGGTTATATCGCGCCATTTTATGGTAATTTTCTGGTAGTTTTACGTGCCTACTCCTACATGCTCCGACTCGGACGTGAAGGCGTTAAACGCGTCAGTGAAAATGCAGTAATCAGTGCCAACTATATTCGAGCACGTTTGAAACCATATTACGATGAGGCTGTTGAACGCTTCTGTATGCATGAATGCGTATTCTCCGCCAATCGACAGGCTGAAAAAGGTGTTCATGCGCTTGATATCGCCAAAGCGTTGCTGGATCGAGGCTTTCATCCGCCAACCATATACTTCCCGTTAATTGTTCCGGAAGCAATGATGATTGAGCCGACCGAAACCGAGTCGAAACAGGATATTGACCGGTTCTGTGATGCAATGATAGAAATTGCCAAACTTGCAGAAACGAATCCAGAAAAAGTGACAGCTACGCCTGTAACCACACCAGTTTCAAGGCTCGATGAAGCACAAGCTGCAAGAAAACCGGATCTGGCCAGCCTGGCTTAACAGTGTTGGAACAGTTGTTTAACGATGGTCAAACTATCGTTAAACAACTGTTTTCTAATTAACGGAGTAACTCACTTCAAATAACAGCAATGCCATACACACTCTCACACTCAATAATTGCTTTACCAGTTTCTTCTATTAGCCGAAGAAAAGTACCTATTTTCTCCGTTATTGTGGGTTGCATGGCTCCTGACCTTCCCTACTTACTGGCATTAAAACCCACAAATGCACCTGGGCATTCCTTAAGTGGCGTTGTGTTTTACTGTCTACCAGTCTCACTTTTAATTCTTTTCATCTGGTATCGTTGGATTGAAGCACCAACACTCGATTTATTTGGTTTACCAAATCAAAAACGAACTTTTAGTATCACAGCATGCGTTCTCGTTGTCATAGGCATATTAATTGGTGGATACAGCCATGTGTTATGGGACGCAACCAGTCATAGCTCCGGAATAATTGTGAAGAAGAATGAGTTCTTTCAACAAAAAGTATTTTCTATCCCCCTTTATAAATGGAACCAATATATCAGTGGATCAGTCGGCTTAGTTAGCTTATGCTTCTGGTATCTTTATGCCTTTTTTAAAAATAGAAAGAATCAATACCAAGGGCACTTTATTCTAGGTTTATGCACATATATGTCCTGCAATTTATTCTTTATTATTTTGGCCAATATGATTCACAACTCAACCACAATCTCAGGATTTGCCGTCTGCTCTGCGTTGGCTATTATCACGGGGATCGCGATTGCCGCCTGTATTTATGCTTTAGTCTGCAAGTTAAAGTATGAAAGATAAAGTACAGTTGGCAATCCTCGAAACAGTTCACCCATCCCCACTTGCATAATTGCAGAAATATTTTATTCTAAACACATTGATTCACAGCTCAATCATTATGAAACGTGCTTATAATCTAAATCGAATAATTAAAACAAAGGTAAAAGACATGGAAATTCTAGGACTGGGGTTAATCCTTATAGGAGCCTTAATATCATTTTGCTACAGTATTGCACTAATTATCGCAGCGTTTGAAACCTCTTTACTTTGGGGGATCTGTTACCTATTCCTGCCTTTGGTTCCGTTACTGTTTCTTATCGTACATTGGGACGTAGCCGGAAGACTCTTTGTACGTAGTTTAGCTGCAATTCCTTTTATACTGGGTGGGATGTACTGTCTTTCTCTTGTCGCGCAGACTTAAGTAAGAAAAGCAGTCAACTGCGATATTAAAGATCTGGCTGGAGAGTCAAAAGAATAAATTTTAAGGCTTTTAAAGATATTTGAGGAGGAAAGTCAACCAGTTTTATCTAGGAGTGGACTAAATCAAAGTCGCAACACAGCTACCTGTACACTTGATATTGGGACTGACTCGACTCTTGATTCAGCTATCAAGACAGTGCAGGTAATCAACCCGACTAAAAAATTTGGTACGAATAAATACAACAACACTTATAAAAAGAACTACTATGATTCCACAAGCTCTAATACAATTGATTTATTTACTTGCATCCATTTTAATTTTATCTGGTTGTATCATTTACCTTTTAAAGTCAAAAAGCATAAACAGTATCGTAATGTTTATCTGTCAACTCATTTCACTGCTGTGTTCGTTAGGGTATATGTGCTTACACTTTATACCTGGAACCATCTCTCCTCTCCTTCCTATTTTGCTAGTTTGTTCTCTCTCCTCAAACTTCACTTTTGCTGCATGTTTTTTGTATATGATGATAAAAGTACCACCTAGCCCAATTACAGCAGACCATACACCGGCAACTGACTTTTCCGACTTTGAACACTAGTACTGGTTCGGTTTCAGCCTCAGACAAATTTCACCTTTTTTTCTGCTTTGCTGACAAGACTAATCTCAAAAAACAGTATAAATAGGTAAACCATATTAAAATTAAGGAGGATATAATGAAAAAGATTTTTACAATTGCAATGATGCTGATGCTTTCGGCTGTTTATGCGGACGAACTGCGCCTGCTTTCCTATAACATAAAACATGGAAAAGGGATGGATGGAAAGCTTGATGTAGAGCGTATCGCAAAGGTTATTGGAGATCAAACTCCGGACCTTGTGGCACTTCAGGAAGTCGACAAGAATTGTAAGCGAAGCAAAAATATTGACATTGCAGCAAAACTCGGTGAAATTCTGAAAATGGAACACCGATTCGGCAAAACTATCAACCTTGGCAAAGGTGAGTACGGCCTGGCGGTTTTATCTAAGTTTCCAATTAAAGAGACCAAAGTTCATACACTCCCAAAAGGCGGTGAACCGCGCATCGCACTGGAAATTGTCGTCGATAAAAAAGGTGAATTGATATCTTTTGTGACGCTTCACCTAGATTGGACAAATAAAGCGATTCGTACCGAGCAGGTGAAAGCTGTAATGAAAGCTGTTGAACTACGTAAACACAAAGTGGTTCTAGCTGGAGATTTCAATGCACCTCGCAACAGCGATACAATTAAAGCAATGGAAGATGCAGGCTGGAATGTTTTGAAAAAGAATGACGGCAACGGCATTCGAACTTTTCACGGCGAAAAAAAGCGCGCGGTTTCGGCGACGTCAGAACGTGAAGAGATTGACTTCATCGCCATCAAAAACTTCCCAAAATCCAAGATCAAACACGGTGTTGTTCAAGAGTTGATTGCATCGGATCACCGACCAATCTACGCACACGTGAAAGAAGAGAACTGATTTCTTTGACACGTTGATGCTTTATTGATCTAAACGTATTACGTGGGTTGTACTGCGTAGTACGTTTTAAACTTAGTAATTGGAATATGGTCAAACAGTTCATGGTCTATGCTATTCTGCATTGGACAATCCCCCCTTTTTAAGTTCCAAGAACAACTTATTTAAATCTACACCGTTGTTTCTTTCATCTTCATACCTTTTTACAAGTTCTCGACAATTGTCAGAACCTAAGCGCCTTTCTAAGTTATGACTAACCCCATAAAGCAGCAGTAAACATTCAATCGGAGCTTGTTTTATTATCATCGCTTCGGGCACTGTCGTAATAAATTTATTAGAGCAAAAAATGAATTTGTACTTTTCAGCGATTCGAAATTGTTCATTTAAATAATGCGCTTCTTGATTTTTACCATTTTCTAATTCAGGATTCTCTTTCTTGCAGTGAGCATAAAAAAGCTCAACTAACTTACTTAAAGGTAAAGATTGTAGCCAGGTTAAGTTATAGGGAGGGTTGGACCAACCTGCTGCTTTCTTAAAGTCATAGCCGTTATTTATCAGAACTGCACACTTCTCCTCCACAAGTTTCCTCGACTTCAACCCAACGACCATTGAAGTTGCGGTCGCTTTTTCGGGATTATACCATTGAGCGAATTCATAAAGCGGCTTATTTGAGAAAAAGTAAAGTTCTCTTGCTTCAATTCTTTTCAACAAGTTTTCATCTGAAATGGTATATCCGGACTGAGAGTCATACAATGCATTTCGGTCAATCGTCATGCATTCCTGCAATAATTGACTTTCGGTCATAGAGAGCAATGAACTACAGTCATTTGAAAAGAAAATAAGGACATTATCACTTTGGTGAATAAATCTTTTCTTGCTAACTATAAAATTTACTTCCTGCCCTGCTCTTCTATCTGCATAAAAGATATTGTTTTTAAGTAGAAATTTAACTTTAACTTGTCCAGATGACTCTTTCCCGTTAACGATTATAGGCCTTCGTTCAGCAAAGTCTGCATAGTATGCATTGCCATAAATACGTCCTAGAACCTTACAGGTGTTTCGCTCGACAACTGCAAAATCCTGTTTTAAGATTCCTCCAAATAGTCCGAAATTAAACAAAGTTATAACACAAATAACTTTTTTCATTACGAACCGCCTAGTCATCAGACTGTTTTAAGAATTTGCTGACTTTGAACTGAGAAAGTGTCGTCAAAAGTATTCCCACGCCAACTCCGATAAAAAGAAACGTATTTCGAATAAATTTATAGTCTTTCAATAGGGATGTATCAATTGTATTGTTACTAATCCCCCACTGAAAGCAGAAGGCATCATTGTTTATAAATAGGTTAATTGACAAGCCAAGAATTGAAAATAAAATTGCACCTATAATGGCGTCAGAGAGAAAAGAAAACATCAGGGTGGATTTAACTTTCGACAATCCTTTCTTACATTTCTCAGCATTTGTAGAAGCTGTTATCAAAATGGCCGGAATAAAAATCATTCCTAAAAGGATAAAGAACATAGCGGTAACTGGAATCATTATTTTTTACTTCCTATAATTTGATTTGTGGGTTTTAGTGCGTTTCGATAGCGAGTGTGAAGAGTGCCTTTTATCCTTGGTAATTTCATCCAACATTTTAGTACTCTTCGGTATCGCATCTTTCTTAATGACAATTTTGCGTTCGGACTCTTCCTCTTTCATCTTTTCGAGAAATGTCTTTTTCTTAGGGACATCTTCTATTTCACTCTCAATCTGAACCTCTTCCTCTTCTTCAGTTAGACCTTTTGCAAGTCCCACCGAACCGCGAAGCACGTTGATATCAAGTTGCCCGTCCTTCAGTCCGTCTAATTGGTCTATTTCTAAAAGTTCACCTAAAAGCTCCTGTTCTGTAATGACGCCTTTGTCGATCAACTTTTTGATAACGGTAATCATCAGGAGCGAGAGAAGTCCGATGTCATCATTGATTTCATCACTTTTCTCCTGTTCCTTTTTTAATCGCTTTTCGCGTCCCCTTTCGAAAATCTGCTGATTCTTCAGTGTCTTGGAAATATCCCGCAACTGCTGCAACTTAATTTCATCGGCAAAAATATACTCAAATAAACTCATTTAGGCTCCTGTTGTACAAGTTTATAAAATTCAATATCTACAAACTATAGAGAGTTTAACGTAATCACTCTTCTTCAAAATCATCATCTTCAAAGTCATCATTAAATTCATCATCCATATTGAAAACATCCTCATAATATTTTTCTTCTAATCCTTTATAAATCGGGTCTAGCTTTATGAGAACTTCTTTTCTTTCTACATTAACAAAATACCGTAGCTGATATGCGGCACATGAATATGCCACGGCATCGTTCAGTCCCATTTCCCAATATCTTTGACCAATTGTACCCACTGGGAAACGATCTAACTTCTTCTTGTCTTCAATTGGAGGAAACTTCTCAATGAGGGCTTTAATTGAATCATCCAAAATAAATTCAACTTCAAAGTCTTTTTCGGCAAATTGCTTTTCTAGCATGTTAAAGTAAACAGGAAATTCAGAAACATGACTAGGGTATTGCGCCGTATCCAATCGAATCGTCTTTTCGTTGAACTCCTTAAAAAATGCGACTCGGATTTTTTCTTCACGAGTCTCTTCAATATGAATTACTTTTCTATCGGGATAAACTGTCCATTTTAAACCTAGCGTGTTACAGCTATACATCATAATATCACCAACAGTCATATCCTTGAAAAAGGTTTGCCCTGTCGTAAAGAGTTCTGATTTCTTTGGCAGTTGTTTGGTTTTTAGCTGTTTATCGAGAACAAACTTAATATCAACCTTTTGCTTCTTAAAGATATCAGACAAGTTCTTAAAATAGGTCTCGACAGTTGTTTCAGTCTGTTCAAGAAGTGTTGTATCAATATAGCTAATAGGAGAATCTAATTCTCTTAGAAATGCCATTTCCTTTTCGTTGTAATCTAATTCACTATTTTTACAGGCAGAGATGAAAGTAAAAATCAGAATAAGAGCGATTAATTGTAAAAGTCGGATCATTTTATTGCCTTAATATTTTTAATTGAATTTAACAATAACGAGGAGATTGACTAATACAACGTTTTCGATTTATAAAAAGAGGTTGAATGCGTTGAAACTGCCCGATAGCGACTTATGGTCTAATATTCTAGATAAATTTTAATGGGGGATTTTATGAAAAAAGTCGGTAAATATTTTGTGTCGGTTGTTGTGTTCTGCGTACTTCTTCGAACCGTTCCGATTTGGTGGTGTCAACGCTATGCGGAGGATTTCTACAACCCTACCTTTAAGTCATGTAAAATGATGGCTGATGGAACCGCAGAACAAATCGAGAAGATGACACCGAAAAGTTTTGATACGGGCAGTCAACTTTTTAATGGCGAATGGCTTTTCGGCTCCAACACTATGGCAGCTTTAGGAAATGCACAAATGGCGTTGAAATATCCTGATTATCGGGAAATTGCTTTGAAAAGAATGCGTGTTTGTTTCGACAATCTGCTTTCTGACGAAGTTCAGGCTTTTGATATATCAGAATGGAACGGAAGCAATGCAATTGAAAATCTTGATAATGATGAGAATGATCATGCGGCGTATTTGGGCTATTTCAATCTCCCGCTGAGTTTATATAATCACATTAGAACCAATCTGGTCAAGGTTGACGAGAAGGACAAATATCAACTTTGAATGATCGAATTACTGCGACTTTAGTTCGTCGAATGGCAAAACGTCCCAACATGCTGCTTGAAACCTATCCGAACGAGTTTTATCCGGTAGATAACAGTTCATGTGCCGCATCAATTGCAGTTTACAGCAAAGCATTTGGTAAGTACCATGAAACTGTTGAAAAGTGGCGGAAGAATTTCGCTATGTTTATCGACAAAAAGACCAATATGCTGACTCAGGCAGTGGATGAAGATATGGCGAGTGTTTCGGAGCCGAGAGGTTCCGGTTCGTCTCTAGCGGCCTACTTTTTGATTTATCTTGATACAGACCTTTCACGCCGACTTTATGAAGGCTGTCGAAATGAACTTCTTGATAAACCATTGGGTTTTGGACTAATGAATGAGTATCCAAAAGAGTTCAGACATTTGCCCGGAGACATTGATTCCGGACCGCTCATTTGGGGATATTCGATATCGACAACCGGTTTTATTCTTGCGACTGCAAAAGCTTATAATGATGAACAACTTTTCGAGGCAATTTTCGCGACTGCATGGATTGCCGGAGCTCCCGAATTTGATGAGAATAAGCTGCACTGGAAAACTGGCGGACCGCTTGGCGATGCGATTCTGTTTGCAATGCTGACAGCCCCGGAAAGTTTTAATCCGCAGAAGGAGGTGAAATAATGAAAAAGTGGCGAACATACTCAGACATTATTGTGCTCACGACTCTAATCCTGCTTCATATCATTAGTTCAATAAAAATGAGCGGTGGTGAACTTAGCGGACGACTTCTAGCAATGGGTGGACACCTTGATGTGATGGATTTGACGATGATCGTTATTTTCCTTTTATCACGTGTACTGCTGATTGTTTTTCTTGTCCCTTATATTGGCTATCGCCTTTGTAACAGGTTAATATTCAATAAAAAACAGTAATTTTTCCAACATGGTGTCAAGTTTTGGATATTACTCTTGTATAAATAGATAGAACTCAGTGATGAGTTTTACCGTTTATACCTGACTGTTATAGTCAGTTCCCTTTTTGAGGGAGAGAGCCCGGGACGTTTACGACTTTCGTAAACGTCCTTTTTCGTACCGTTTGATTTTGTGTCAAAGCCTGCCATTTTAAACACAACGAAAATTTTAACCAATAATAACTGCTATGACTCGTTTAAGCTCTCTTCTAATTGTTTGTACACTTCTACTGGTTGGCTGCCAATCAACAAAACCTCGCGGTTTCTGTTCTAATGAAATCATCACAAAACCACACCTGGTGAAATCGCTCGATGTGGGGTATGACGCACTGCTAACTCGAGTTCAGCTGATTCGTTCAGCGAAAAAAGAGATTTCGATTCAAACATTTATCTGGGCAGACGACGAGGTCGGTGTTTTGATGTTTTATGAACTCCTTCTGGCCGCAAAACGAGGCGTTAAGGTTCGAATTATTGCCGATCAGATGTTTTCTCTAGGAAATGTGGAATGGCTTGCCTATGCAACAAAAGCGCATCCAAACCTTTCAATTCGTCTCTACAATCCAAATAGCAATCGACTCAGCAACAGCTTTCTCGGATCTGTGACCGGATTGGCGATGAATTTTAAGAAATATAACAGTCGCATGCATAACAAACTTTTTCTCGTCGACGACTATGCGATAACAGGCGGAAGAAATATCGAAAACTGTTACTATGACCATGCGCCAAAGCTCAACTTTAAGGATCGAGATGTCTTGGTGAAAGGCCCTGTCGTAAAGAAAATGGTGAACTCGTTTAACGATTACTGGAACTTTCCTCTGGTTGTCCCTGCAGAAAAGTTGAAAGATGTATCCAAAGCCATGAAAAAGTGCAGCCTGCAAGCTCTGCAAACTCCGGAAGAGTTTCGAATTACCAAGATTTTCAACAAAATTGATGCCGATTTACATAATCCTCAAATTCACAAACGAATCACAAGCTTCTCATATCAGGTAGGTAAAGTGGCATTCTTTGCCGATCCGCCGGGTAAAAACGAAGCATCGGGTTATACAGGAAGCAGTCGTTTAAATGAAACAATTGTCGATTACCTGCAAAACGCCGAGAAATCGATTCAGATACAAAGTCCTTACCTTGTCATGAGCTCCCGTGCAATGAGCCTTTTCAACGACATCCGTGATAAAAACTCAAAGATAAAAATTTCATTTTCAACCAATAGCCTTGCCGCAACTGACAGCTGGCAAACTTATGCGTTGTTCTACAAACAGAAAAAACAGATTCTGGATGATTTACAGTGCAACGTTTATGAATACAAACCTTTGCCGGGCAATATAAAAACGGTGATGCCGAACTACACAAAGCCGTTAAAAAGCGAATTTTATAAAAACTCGCCCTATCTCTGCCTTCATGCGAAAACCTTGATCATCGACAACAAAATCTCCTTCATCGGCTCCTATAACCTCGACCCACGATCCGCCAACCTAAACACAGAAGTGGAACTTGTGGTTTGGGACAAAGATTTTGCGAAAGCTGTGAGTAGAAATATCAACGAAGACTGTCAGCCGGAAAACAGCTGGGTCGCATGGAAAAAACGCCGAATGATAGGTTTTAAACAGATTGACGATATAATGACATCGGTAAGCGGAGTCGTTCAATATGTGACAACTCTTGACCTTTGGCCGACGGCTCATGCCGCCTGTTTTGAACTCCGCGAAAACGGAAGAGTTACCGATTGCCACGACAAGGATTTCTATAAAAACTATAAAGACGTCGGCAACTTCCCGATGCTTTCCACCACCAATGACAAAGTGATATTGATGAATCTTTTCCGTAGCATCGGCCAAGGACTGAAACCTTTGCTCTAATTAAGAATTAGGAATTAATAATTAAGAATGAAAAAAAACAATTCCATTGCCTCTACATTGAATGATCCGTTTTCAAAATCAGGAAAGTTATTTATGATTATCATTCAATCGTTAATCATTTTGTCTCTAATTACGTTCAGTATTGAAACGCTCCCGAACTTATCGCCCTTTACGCAACACATTCTCTATATAACTGAAGTGATTACCATTTCAATTTTTACCATCGAATATTTACTTCGCTTACTTTTTGCAGAGAAAAAATTAGGCTTTGTTTTCAGTGTCTTTGGGCTCATTGACTTACTGGCAATTTTACCATTTTACATTTCGACAGGTATTGATTTACGTTCCGTTCGTATTTTCCGACTTTTCAGGCTAGTCAGAGTTTTTAAACTTTTGAAATACAATCGTGCGATAGGTCGCTTTCGTAAAGCATTAATTATTGCCAAAGAGGAACTAGTGCTTTTTGGCTTTGTTTCTTTGGCTATCTTATACTTATCTTCAGTCGGAATTTACTACTTCGAAAGTGCGGCACAACCACAAACCTTTTCTTCTGTATTTCACAGCTTATGGTGGTCGCTGACTACTCTTACAACAGTTGGTTATGGTGATATGTATCCAATTACTGTAGGAGGAAGGGTTTTCACATTCTTTGTTTTGTTAGTTGGTTTAGGAGTTGTAGCGGTTCCGACAGGTTTGATAGCTTCCGCACTCTCCCAGGTCAGAGACGAAGAAAATGCGAAAGTAAATGAACAAGACTCCTGATGCAATATAATTCTTAATTCCTAATTATTAATTCTTAATTAAGTTTAGAATTCGCAGTTTTTCGGAGTTCTGGCGAATGGAATGACGTCACGGATATTTTTCATTCCCGTACAGAATTGAACCGCGCGTTCAAAGCCAAGTCCGAAACCGCCATGTTTCACGGTACCGAAACGACGCAAATCCAGATACCACCAATACGGCTGATGATCCAGACCGCACTCTTCCATACGTCCCATCAATACATCCAGACGCTCTTCACGCTGCGAACCGCCGATCATTTCGCCGATTCCTGGGAAAAGCACATCCATTGCCGCCACGGTTTTCCCGTCGTCATTTAAGCGCATATAAAATGCTTTGATTCCTTTTGGATAATCCGTTAGAATCACCGGACTTTTGAAATGCTTCTCAGTCAGATAACGTTCATGTTCCGCCTGAAGGTCACAGCCCCACTCTACCGGAAATTCAAACTTGGCACCGGAACTGATCAAAATCTCAATTGCTTCAGTATACGAAAGGCGAATGAAGTCGGATTCTACCACATTCTTCAACTTTGCCAAAAGTTCCTTATCAACAAATTTATTGAAGAACTCGATATCTTCTGCGCAGACATCCATCGCATACGAAAAGATGTACTTCACATAATCTTCCGCCACATCTGCCACCAGACTCAAATCAGCAAAGGCGATTTCCGGTTCAATCATCCAGAACTCAGCAAGGTGTCGACTTGTATTGGAATTTTCTGCACGAAAAGTCGGGCCGAATGTGTAGATATTCGAAAGCGCGCAGGCATAAGTTTCACCCGCAAGCTGACCACTAACCGTCAAACTGGCATGTTTGCCGAAGAAGTCTTTTGAATAGTCAGCTGCACCTTTATCCGTTTGCGGAATTTTATCATGATTCAGTGTAGTCACCTGAAACATCTCGCCGGCGCCTTCACAGTCACTTGCCGTAATAATCGGCGTATGTACATACATAAAATCTCGTTCCTGAAAGAACTTATGCGTTGCAAAAGCCAGCGCATTACGTACACGCATCACCGCACCAATCACATTTGTACGTGGACGCATGTGAGCAATTTCACGAAGTTTTTCTAAAGCCACACGTGACTTCTGCAGCGGATATTCCGTCGGCTCACAAAATCCACTGACTTCAACGCTTTCAGCCTGAACTTCAATGCGTTGCTTTCCGCCCTGCGAAGCAATCAACTTTCCAGTCACCAAAACCGAAGCGCCTGGATGAAGTTTCTTAATTTCATCCTCATAATTCGGTAACTCGGCATTCGCAATCACCTGAACATTACTCAGACAACTTCCATCATTGACCTCAATAAATGAAAAGCCGCCTTTCGAATCACGACGCGTACGAACCCAGCCCTGAATGTTGACATTTCGATCAAGCTGATCCGATTTCAAAATATATTTGATAAGTTCTCGTTTCATAAAAAACTCCATTTCTAAAAAAATATACTGTAGTTCTATTTGGAGTGCTGTGAAAATCATAGCTTTCCAGTGTATTGAACGTAGCCGAAAGGCGGAATTATATTCAACACGCCAAAGTGACTTCATTAGATAGAACTAACTGAAGCAGTTCAAAATAGTTTGGATTTTAATCATTACAATCTTGAGCCGCAAATTGAAAAAGTAGATAGGAGTTTTCACGGTTATAACCACAATAACCGTGAAAAATGGTAAAAAATGATAAATTTTCACGGTTATAAACATAATAATCGTGAAAAAACGGTAAAATATGGTAAGTTTTCACGGTTATTATAAATTTATCTAGGAAACAGTCATGGCTAGAATATTTTCAGTTTACGAAAATGTACCAAAATTACAGAACCGCTACCTCAAAGCTGCTAGTGGAAAAGAAGCACTTTTAAAGCTGATTACGGAAGCGGAAGTATCAGAACAGGTTTACAACTCAAATGCAATTGAAAACAGTACGCTTACTTTGGAAGAAACAGATAAGATTCTGCTACAAATTGACCTTGATCGTTACATCTCCGAGCGTGAACTTTTCGAAGCTAAAAATCTTGCTAGAGTGGTCGCTTACATTGATCAGAAAGCAGCTGACAAAGAACTTAATTTCGAAATGATTCTGCTTTTGCACAAAATGTTACTTTCAAATATCAGAGATGATGTAGCTGGGCGTTTCCGAAACGAGACAGAATGGGTTCGTGTCGGCAGTCATATTGCTTTAGATCCGAATCAGATTGATGATGCGATGCGTGAAATGCTTTTAACTTACAAGTTAAATCAGAATGAGAACATTATTAAAAGAGTCTCATTGCTACATCTGACCTTTGAAAATATTCATCCTTTTGTAGATGGGAATGGACGTATTGGTCGTGTCATCAACAACTACCTGCTACTTCGTGCGGGACATGTCCCGATAAACATCAAGTTTGTAGACCGCGCACTCTACTATAAAGCCTTTAATGAGTTTGATGTTTCCGGAAAAACCAAAACAATGGAAGAGATTGTGGGAAAAGCGTTGACCAACAGTTATCACAAACGATTAGCGTATCTTGAAGGAAAAGAGATAATTAGCTTAAAAGAGTTTTCAACGCGCTCTGGTCAATCACACTCCAACCTGATAAATAAGGCAAACCGTCAGACTATTGAAGCTTTTCTAGAAAAAGGTAAATGGAAGATCGGCGTATAACCTTTAACTCCAGTAGGTATTGATTATCACTCTATTTTGTGTCCAGTCAATCGCTATCTCTGCAAACTGTGCGCCACCGCCCGGCTTTATTTTGTATTTTGCTTTAGAGAAATCTCTAAAATTTCTCATTCCCGGGCTTTGTTTAAGCCAATTGATAATTGATTTTTTGGGAGCTGTAAAACTACAGCTGAATTGGCGTGAAAACATCGAACCAGTTGTAGAGATTTCAAAGTTTGTGCAATTTTTCGGAAATGGTGCAACCCGTGCCCATTCACAAACACAGCGGATTGCACTTTTACGGTCAGCACTTTTAGAATAAAAGAAAAGTGCCGTTAGAAGAACTAATATGACTAACAGTAACTTCTTCATTTTCCTTACTCAGAAGTGAAATCTTTGATGATGTTTTTGGTGCGCAACTTCTTTAGGTATTCTTCGTAAGTTTTATCCTCTTTCTGCTTACGTAGAACGCGTTCAGCGTAGGCTTTTATCTGCGGATCATTCGGATCACTTACCGGTGCTTTCTTATCGATAAGTTTGAAGAGCGCAATGTGCCCCTCTTCCAAAGTCATCGGTTTTGACACTTCGTCTTTCTCAAGTGCAAAAACCTCTTCCTGACACTCTTCGCGTACATTCTTGTCCTCAATCCAACCCATATTTCCGTCTTTGTCTTTAAACGGTCCTTCTGAGTACTCTTTTACCAAATCTGCAAAGCTTGCACCTTCCTGCATTTTTGTAACAATCTCTTTGGCTGTTTCATCGAGTTTGTCCGCATACTTACCGCTTTTCAGAAGAAGTAGAAGTGCCAAATTTCGCTGTCCCGGCTTTGTCAATTCTTCTTTATGCGCTTTTACGTATTCACGAATCTCTGAATCGTCAACGGTGATGTTATTGTAAACGAATTGGCTCAACATCATATTTACCGCAATTCGGTCAGTCAACTGCTCGCGATATTCACTCCAGCTGATGTCCTGCTTTTTAAGCTGCTTCTTAAACGCATCACGATCGCCTCCAGCCTGTTGACGAATCACTTTATCAATACGTTCTTCGATAATAAAGCGTGGAATTTGATACTCTTTTTCTTTAAACTCGTTCAGCATGATTTTTTGGTCGATAAATTCCTTAACCGCACGTTGGCGACTTTCCACAATTTTCTTTTCCAATTCCTTACCAGAATATTTGCGCACAAGCTGTGACTCATTGAAACGGTTGTAGGAAAGAATGTCAAAAAAGGTGACCGCTTCTCCGTTGATAATTGCTGCTACACCATCGCCATTGGAGGCGGCTGATGCGATTAGAGTTGTAAAAATTAAGCATATTTTTAAAAATGAACGAATCATAAATAATCCTTTAAAGGTTTCAGGTTAAAAGTTTGAAGGTTTTAGGTTAACAACTTGTGATTTCCCAACCTGACACCTGTAACTTTCCAACTTGTAACTAATTAATCTCTTCGTGAATAAATACATCCACAATAGTTTTGTCTGTAAAAATTTTGTTCTTGGGACACTTTGTCCATTCTCATGGAACCGCCCTTTTTTCGCCAATTGTACGGCCAATACATTAAATCCGGAAAATCCTTTGCCACCATTTCTCCGGCTGAATGCACCTGCTTTAGGTCTTTCCAACGGGAAATTCCCAGCGTATCAGCGAAGATTTTGAAACCGTTCGCCTGTGCATATTCAGCAGTTTTGCGCAATCTCATGGCAAAACAACGAAAACAACGTTCGCCTTTTTCCGGCTCATTCTCAAAGCCTTTTACTGCCTCAAACCAATTATCCGGATCGTAGTTCAAGTCGACGAAATCGAAGCCACACTCCAAGGTGAACTTTTTGTTCTCCTCCAAGCGAATTTGATACTCCTCCTCGAAATGAATATTCGGGTTGTAAAACAACACAGTGGTATCGATTTTGTTAGCCGCAAGTGTCTGAATCACATCGCCGGAACACGGTGCGCAACATGATAACAGCAACAGCCTTTCGCCGACTGGCAGAGAAATTTCCGGAAGCTCCGTCGTCATAGTTTTGTACTACCTTTTTCGTTCAGTTTCTGAACAATTTGTTTGATTTCCTGAGCTCGATCAATCGGACAAATCAGCGTCGCATCCTCAGTATGCACTGCAATCATATCTGTAATTCCTACCATTGCAATGGTGTGTCCGTTAACTTCTGAATAGATTATGTTGTTATTTGAATCAATGGTCACAGTTTCAGCATTTTGTGAGACATTTCCATTTTCATCCGCCGACAGATGATTCTGCAAAGCCGGCCAACTTCCCGCATCATCCCAATCGAAATCTGCTGGAACGACAATGATATTCTGAGCCTTTTCCATAATGGCGTAGTCCACAGAAATTTTAGGCATTTTGGGAAATAGATTGCTTAAATCAGTGACAAAGTTTTCAGAATCCGAAAGTTTAATCGCAATCTCTGCAATTTGTGGAGCCGACTTTTCCAAAGCACAAAAAATGGTTTTGACCGACCATACAAAAATTCCGGCATTCCAGAAATATTGCCCTGACTTTAGAAGTTTTGTCGCTAGTTCTGCGTGTGGTTTTTCCTGAAAACCAAGACAATCGTAGACATTTCCATAATTTTTGAAATTTGATCCGCGGTGAATATAACCGAAACCAGTTGCCGGATAAGTCGGTTTAATACCCAAAGTGATAAGTTGGTCTTCCTGTTCCGCCACATTAATCAGACTTTGCATAGTCGCAGCGTATTTCTCTTCATCATGAATAATCTGGTCAGCCGGAAGCATCGACATAACCGCATCATCTCCGCCGAGCTTGCGAACAAGCGCAGCGGCAAGACCAACTGCGGGAGCCGTGTCACGGCGGCAAGGTTCTCCAATGATATTTTCTGAAGGAATCGGTAAAAGTTCTCGAAGTGTTGGAACTAGTTTTTGGGAAGTAATGACAAGAACTTGTTCAGCCGGGCAAAGCTTCAACTGACGCTCTACGGTGTGTTCAATCAAACTCTTTTCATCAAAGAGAGATAACATCTGTTTTGGTTTGGAATGGCGACTTGCAGGCCAGAAACGTTCTCCGCTTCCACCCGCCATAATAACGGCGTAAAAACTCATTTCTACTCCTTATCGACAGTGATTGCCAGCATCGCATCAACAATCTGCTGATTCGCCTTTTTAATCGCCTCTTCGGACACATCTTTTTCAAACATCAGCGGCTCGCCAATCACCACTTCCACTTTGGAAAACGGCTTTGGAATCTGTGTCTTATCCCAATTGTTGAACTGAAAGTAACTTTTCGCATTAACAACATAAGGATAAACCGGAACTTGTGCTGACGCTGCCAAATACGCCGCTCCAGGTTGACAACTGTAACGCGGACCGCGTGGCCCATCAATTGTGATTGCCAATGGCGTTTTGTCTTTCTTCAGCTTTCGAACAAGCTGAATCAATGCGCGAGCACCACCACGGCTACTTGAACCGCGAATAACCTGCATGCCTAGATTTTTGGCATACATTTCAGCGTATCGTCCATCATCCGAAAGACTGGCAATTGTCGCGTACTGCTTTCTTAAACGTCTTTTAATAAGCGGCGGACAAAACAGCAAACGATTATGCCAAATTGCCATCACCTTTGGACTTGCCTTGTCTTCGTTGATAAAACTATTGCTCTTGTCAATCACCTTCACACGTAGCGTCAAACGAATTAAACGCACAAAATTAACAAGAAGAAAGATTAATATTTTTTCGAGAAAACGCTTCATTAGTTGCCGGTCTCTTTCATTTTCAATTCAGGTTTGCCAAGAATCGGACGAATGTCAGACACTTCAACAATCGAATGTTTCCAGCCCGCAATCATCTCCTGTTTACCTTGAACAGCCACCTCTTTACCAACCCAATCTTCAAGTTTGTAATTTGTGCTGCGAAGGTAACAAAGCGTGTAATATTTGCGGTTCACTTTTACAATCAACGCGTGTGATGCCAGGTTTTCAATCGGCTTTTTAAGTTTAGAAACTGTACCAGTCACTAGTTGAAGACCTTTCTCTGTCGCCATCTTTTTATCGAAATAGTACTGTTTATCACCCGGATCGAGAGTCGCGACCACTTTCTCATCGCTCTTCTTCTCTTCCGATTTCTCAGTTTCAACCTTTTCTGTTGCCTTTTCAGAAGATGCTTCAGTCACTTTAATTTCAGGGAATTTTATGTATTCGGCACTGATCCAAGCACTGATTCCTTCCGGCGGCACAATTTGAACCCACTTTTCGCTTCCGCGAACCTCTTCAACCTTCTGACCCACCTTCAGCTTTGATACTTCTGAATAAAGAATCGCAGGACCTGCATAAAGCGATGCCTCTTTGATCACTTTATCATCCTTGATATTTTCGCGCTGTGTCCAAACCACCGCATCTTTAGGCGCCTGAATTCGAGCCCAGTTCTTCTTCACTTCGAAAACCGTAATCTGCTGATCCTTTCCGAGCTGACAAAGCACTTCACTTCGCGTATTCGCCAACGCACGCACATTCAAACCGCTTCCGGTTACAGTCGCTTCGATTTTCTTATCTGCCGGATTCTTTGCATCCTGAGCAAAAGTAGTAAAAGTCACTAGAGATAAAAGTAGGAAAAATCGTTTCATCATATCACCTAATTTTCAGTTATTATTTTACAGAACACTGTATTTATACAAAATATTTAGTAGCGCCACTTCTCCGAAGTGGCAGTCCATTTCGGAGAAATGGATCTACTTAGCAAAATTCATTGGAACTTTAATTTATAAATTATTCCGATTAAAGATAGCCGCTTATCATAAAATCGTTGCCAAACTGGGAGACTGACGTGTTCCTCAAGTTCAACGCTTCCGACAGAGTTTCGGGAGATTTACCACCTACAACTGGTCGACTGTAGCGTCCACCGAGAATTTTCGGGGCAATCATAAAATGCACTTTATCAATCACCTCGTTTTTCAAAAGTTCCGCCGCCACTTCTCCGCCGCCTTCCACCAGCAGACAAGTCACATTTTGCGTTCCCAAATCCAGCAGAAAATCGTTCCAACTCTGCTTTTCTGGATTAAAGAAAATCGGTTCCTGACCATCAAAAATTTTTAGCGATTTATCAAAATCATTCGAACGTGAAAGTACGATTCGTTTCGGCTGATAGCCCCAATTCTCAGGTTCGCGGACCGTCAATGATGGATTGTCTTCACGCACCGTATTTCCACCAACCAAAATCGCATCAGAGAGTTGACGTAACTGCTGCACAAATCCACGTGATGCCGGCGATGTGATCCATTGAGAGTGACCCGATTTTGTCGCAATCTTTCCATCAAGCGTCATCGCCATTTTTAAAATAACAAATGGCTTTCCAGTAGTAATCCAGTGAAAGAAGTGTTCATTTAGCTGAATACATTCAGTTTCAAGAAAACTGCTCTGCACTTCAATTCCCGCATCATTTAGGATTTTCACCGCTTTACCTGCATGATCCGGGTTCGGGTCGAGAGAGCCGATAAACACACGTTTAATTCCGGCATCGATAATCGCCTTTGTACAAGGCGGAGTCCGTCCATAAGTCGAACAAGGTTCAAGCGTCACATAAATATCAGCGCCTTTTGCGTCCGCTCCGGCATCAGCAATTGCATTGACTTCAGCATGTGCGGTTCCGGCTTTTTTATGATAACCTTCACCGACAATTTCTCCGTCCTTGACAATGACTGCGCCGACCATCGGATTGGGAGAAGTCTGGCCAAATGCCAACTTCGCCAGTTCCAACGCCCGCTTCATATATTTGTTTGGATCAAGCATAGTGATTCAAAAGTTTATAAGTTTAGTTCGTTTCACATCGCAGTTTAAAAGTTTATTTTCTAACCTTCCACGAATTTACCGAAGAATATAATTAGAGAAAACTACAAATATTTCCTGAGAATCGCATCTTTCTGAACGGGGATTGAAGCAATATATGACTCAAGTTTGGCGATTTTCATTTCGATTTTCTCTATCTTTTTGACAATCTGTTTTTGTTCCTCAAAAGGAATATTAGGGACTGGAATTCTGTTCAAGTTTTGTTGATTTAATTTTGGCTGTGCTTGACCTGTGATAAATTCAATAATATCCGTCGCATTCAAATATTTCTCAACTATTACTTGAGTTGCAGCCTGTTCAAACCTAAGAATATGAGCGTGATTATTTACCCAAATTTTACCACTTGCTGGAATCGCAATTGGGGTGTTTCTAGATTTGAGGTTAGCACCATCTTCTGCAACTAATAAAACATCATCATCCACTACGTACCCACTTACATAATCAACAATACCAGAAGCTCCATAATAAGGGTATTCACCAGCAGTCCTATCACCTCTGATCACAGGCTTTCTTAGTCGGTCAAGATTTTCAGAATAGTTACCAAGATTGATTTTGGGGTACTTTGAAAAATCATTTATAATATCAGTTTGAGTTTGAAGAAGCTCCTCAACAGCATCTTTCGCCTTTCCCTCCTGGTCCTCAAGGACAGCGATTTCTGCGACGATCTTTTCTTGAATATCTTTGGGAGGGAGAGGTATTTTGATTGACTTAACATCTGTTAGATATAGTCCTTTTTGAGCTACTCCGTGAGCTTTTTGTTTAATTTGGAGTCTAGAGGAACTAAGAGATAGTGAAGCTGACAAGTAGCTTGCTAATATTAATTCATTATTGGGCTTAAGAACCGCAACGCTTCGTTGAAGTGTAAATGGAGAGAAAGATTTTTTGGGGATGATTGCAGTTCGCCCAATCGCCCCCACTATAGTTAAGAGTACATCATCGGGCTTAACAGCTGTTCTTTTATTCTCTTTCTCAAATCCTGCCTTATCAATCCAACGCGGATTGTCAAAAGATATGAGACCTTCATTAATATCTCTTGCACTAAGCATTGGATAACCAGAAGCAGTACTCGGTGGAGGATTATGAGAGCCGTCAGTAATTTTATCACAAACAGCACTTAGTGCAACAACATCCCACTGACTCTCTATCTTAACTTTTTTTTTAACTGCCAGACTCATCGACTTATCAAATTCAACCCGATCAAAGCTTAACATATCCACGAGATCAAAACGGCGAACATTTTCTTTTAAGCTCTCATCAATTTCTCGAGAGTAGTCATTTGCAAAAGCGTCATAAATATAGGTGCTTGCTTTTTCTGTATTATCAAAGCAGTTAGCATCGTAGAGCTTGGTACACTCATCAATAGATTTTCCACGCTGAATCGGGTGAATACCTTCACTTCCACGACGATTACTAAATTCATAGCCGAGAAATGCTTTTTCAGCTTTCTTTTCACCTGATTTTATCAGTACAACTGTTTGCGAATAAGCGAGAATAAAGTAGAGAATCTTCTCTTTTTCACGGTCGGTAATTTCTGTGAGAAGAGCATCGTCTTTGAGTTTGATCTTTTTGGTGTACTCTTTATAAATTTCATGGTTTTTCACCGCATCATTTGGAGCATTTTGAAAGATGGTCTTATAATCATCAAAAGGGAGTTCTTCCCACACCTGACTAACATATTTCGCAACAGGGTTTTCAATACCGTTTACGGTGTTGTCCTGAAGATTATTGGCAAAACTGTTCACACTGTTTTCAATATCCTTGGCAAGGCGAATGTTTTTACGACGAAGGAAGAGAGTTGCCGTATTAGTTCCTGTCGCCATAAAGGTATTAGAACCCAGTTCTGTGATCCCAATAATATCAAAGTGCTTAAGAATAATTTCACGGGCTTTGATATAGATGCCACCATTACTGAGCACTGAACTTGGCAAAATAATACCCGCAACTCCACCATCTTTAAGAAGCTGTTTAGTTCGTTCAATAAACAGACACTCGATTTCACTGCTCTGGTCAGTTAGTGCATTGTAGAGTTCGAAATCTTTTTCTGTGTAGTATTTACGAGCATTGTTGCGAAATGCAGAAACGGAGTATGGAGGATTAGATACAACCATATCAAACTGACGGTTATCCTGCGGATTTGTTGAGTCTATTTTTTTCAGAGCTCTGGTATACTCTTTGGTGTTTTCAAAGTTTCCAAGCCCATCACTGTGAACTACATTTGCAATACCATCACCGTGAAGATAACAGCCAACCTTACCGACTTTTACCAGACGGTAATCTTTTTCGATTCCGTAGATGTATTGATCAGCCCACTCAAAGTGATCCTCTTTCCACGATTTAAGTTTTTTCTTTGTATCAGGAATGAAGTTCGTAGAATCTACATTATTGATAAGCTCTTGAATAATATGCATTGACTCAGTAAGAAAGTGCCCACTTCCAGAAGCGTAGTCAATCAGTGTAGGGAGAATATCATTTTTTTTACCCGCTTCGAGCTTCTGTTTTACAATTGTGTCAATAGGTAAACTGCGGATAACAAACTGAGCCACTGGAACAGGAGTGAAAAATTGCCCAGATTCCTGTTTAAGTCCTGTTGTAAGAAGCAGTTCAAAGAAATCACTGAGGTACTGTTGCTTTTTGGTATAACGAATTTTATAATTTTGAAGGAGCTCAACAACCTCTTTTACAACTTTTCCATTATCCTCAAATGAAGCATGGTCAAACACCTCTTTAATCGCAAACTCATTGTTCTTTTCAAGGCGAATACGAGTAAACTGTTTAAGAAGGCGTTCTTTAAGCTTTTCATCAATATCGTTACCAAAAGTATTATCGAAATCATCATCAGAAAAATCGGTAACCTCTTTTTCAAGGAACTCTTCCATTCCTTTAGCATAAAGGTCAGTAAGTCGCTTCTGAAAGGAGACATTGTCATCCCTACCCTCAAGCCACTGGAATTTCAATTCTGCATTCGGCAGTGTAGACTTTTCATCATAGATTTTACAAAGAAAAAGCGTGAAAATCTTATTAAATGCATTGGGTTTATCTGAAACGACATTATGTCGAAGGATCTCAAGAAAGCGATTAAAAATTTTGCTACTGTCTTCTTGGGTAATATCCTTAAGATGCATAGGTGTTAAAGCTTTACTCTCAAAGTGATACGGTGCAATATTGTCTTCTAAAATACCATTATTTTTAGTAAGCTTATTCCAGACTTCATAAAAGTCTTTTACGTTGTCAGCCTGGCGGTACTCATTTTCTATTTTGATAATTTCATTGTGGAATAAAATACCGTTCACTTGAAACTCAGAGGTATACACCATTAAATAATCTGCACTACGATCTTGTTGAAAATAGCTAAAAAGCTGTCCTCCATTTTTATTAAGCTTTTTCAATTCCTTAGAGTACTCTAATCCAGCATTTTTACATTCAATCATTAAAAATGCTGAGCCATCTTTTTTAGTAACAAGAATATCGAGATAAATGTTTGAGCCTCTTCCCACAGGATATGATTTTTCTAAAATAATATTTTGAGGATCATAGCCTTGCTCAAGAAGGCGGTTTACACATTCAAAAACAACCCAATTTTCAGGTTGTGAAAAATTCAGTGTTGTTTCACGCTCAGCTTCAATAAGTTTGCCGTAGTCAAACTTCTCATTTTTTAAATCAATCTCAAGCGCATAGCCACCAGCTTTTGGGTAACTTTTTATATAAACACCTGTAGCTCCATCTTTAGGAGAAAAACCAAGATATTTAATTAGTTTTTTGTTTTTCATATAAACCTATCCTGTGTTCAAAAATAGATAAGATATTATTTTTTAGCAGTTAATTATTTTGTTAATTTGAAACTAAGTTAAATATATGGAAGCACAAGGGATTTTGTTACTTTATTTACGAAAAAAGAGTAAAATGATTCAAACTTTTAAGAGGGAAAAATAAAAGAAAAAGGCATTCCGGTTTCTCAGAATGCCTTTTGAAATATGTGTGATAAATGTGGTTTATCGAGAACGAACGATTACGCGTTTTTTACCGTTCTGAGAAACGTCACCGCTTTCAGTTGCGACTTCCGGATCGTGTTCCAGAGTCAGGTGAACAAGTCTGCGTTCCGCACCTGTCATTGGTGGAAGAATTACAGCTTCACCCCAGCGTTTCACCTCTTTTGAAGCTTCAACTGCCTGCTTTTTGATCGCTTCTTCACGATCTTCTGAAAGACGGCTCTGACCGTTTTTGCCGCCTTC
>DDLT01000281.1 GCA_002340265.1 Lentisphaeria bacterium UBA2565
AATGAGAGGTCCCCAAGATGAACAAAAGTCGAGGTATTTGTTGCCGTCGGCATCAAAAAGGTAAGCGCCTTCGCCTTTTTCTACATAGATGGGATTGCCGCCAACTGAGCCAAAGGCGCGAACAGGACTGTTGACGCCGCCAGGAATGACTTTTTCGGCTTTAGCAAAAAGTGTTTCAGAATTCATTTATTACTCCTTTTAGTCGTAATACGTTTTACGTGGTACGTGTTACGTAGGTTATATATTTTTTAGTGTTTAAAGTCATTAAGCTCTTTAAGGTGGAAAATTCTGTGAAACGCATCACGCATCACGCATTACGCACCACGTAGTACTTAGCACGAAGAGCGTAGCTCGTTGTACTGATTCGCCCAATAGCTTAGGAAAATGTCGGTTCCTGCACGGTCTAAGGCGATGATCGATTCACGAGCCATTCCGTACAAATCTCCCCAGTTTTTCTGTGCCGACGCGTAAATCATCGAATATTCGCCGCTGACATTATATGCCGCCATCGGTAGAAGTGAGTTACGTTTGATTTCGGCGATTACATCTAGATAGAATAGGGCTGGTTTTACCATTAAAATGTCGGCACCTTCTTTTTCGTCAATTAGTGATTCGCGAACAGCCTGATTAAAGTCGTCATAAGGTTGTTGATAACTTTTACGATCGCCGGATGCTGGTGATGAATCTGCCGCTTCACGGAAAGGACCGTACATGTTTGAGGCGAATTTTGTGGAATAACTCATTAGAATTGTATCATCAAAGTTATGTTTGTTCAGCGCTTTGCGAATTGCAGCGATTTGTCCGTCCATCATTGAACTTGGTGCGACACCATCTGCTCCGGCCGCCGCATGCGAAACTGCCACTTTTGAAAGAATCTCTAAAGTCGGGTCATTCAGCAATTTACCGCTTGGGCGAAGAATTCCGCAGTGCCCGTGAGTCGTATAGGCACAGACGCAGACATCAGTGAACACTGTCAGTTCAGGATACGCCTCCTTAACGGCTTTTACGGCACGCTGCACAAGTCCGTCGCTTTGGTAGGCATATTTTGCATCGGGACTTTTCAGTTTATCTTCGATAACACCGAAAAGCATAATTCCGCCGAGCCCGGCTTTCACATGTTCTTCAAGCGCAGCAATTAGTTTATCAATTGAGTAACGAGATTGTTTAGGCATTGATTCGATTGGAATCTCTTTATTTTCGCCTTCGACTACAAAAACGGGCCAGATAAAGCGTGAAAATTCAGGGAAAGGTCTGGCAAACATTTTTCGAATTGATGCGGTCGATCGGAGTCGACGCATTCTGATATTAGGAAATTCAGACATTCAAATCCTCCAATTTTTATGATAATTTCTGTAAATATTCCAAATTAAGGGCTGTTAGAATAGTGCCAATGCGGTTTTATTGCATAGTCAACTGAGAAAATTTTTGACGATTGTAACCTTTTTTACCGCTGTTTCGATAATCTTTCAAATAGTGAATATGGGACGTTTGATGAAAGAGTTTGAAGACGATTTTGTTTTAATAAAGAAAATTATTGCCGGAGATGTGGATCTTTTTGCCCAAATTGTCGATCGGTATAAAAGTCACGTGGCTTCGATTGTTACGGGACGAGTGCCTTTTGATGATGTGGAGGAGGTTTGCCATAATATCTTTCTTCGCACGTTTAAGTCGCTTAGTAATTATACGGTTAAGACCCATTTTTCTCATTGGCTGAGTCGAATCGCTGTTCGCGGATGTTGTGATTTCTGGAGAGCAAAAAAACGTCGACATGAGATTCCGGTTTCGACTTTGAACGACGAACAGCAGGATTTTATCGATGTGGTCGGCAGTGAAAGTTCCAAAGAGCGATTTGAACATAGCCGTGAACTTGATGATTCTCGGGAGCTTTTAAAAGAGTGTATGAAAGCGCTTTCTCCAGAAGATCGAATGTTGATTGAATTGGTTTACTGGGAGGGCTGGAAACTCAAGGATGTGGCTGAAAGTTTCGGTTGGGGAGTTCCTAAAACGAAGGTACGATCGATGCGCGCAAAGCAGAAGTTACGAAAGTTGATTGAGAAAATGATTGAAGACGAGGGTTGAGTTATGAATAGAGTTGATAAAATTGAAAAAGAGTTTGCTGAGACTTATTGGCAAAGCAGAGAGTGTGTTTCACTTTCCGATGGCTTCACAATGGATGTGCTGGCAAAGGTAAAGTCTGAGAACTTGTACAGCTTCTTTAAACAGGAAAAACGGGCGTTGCGTGCAGGCTGGATTACATTCGCTGCTGCGGCCTTGGTGGCTCTCTATTTTGGTATAACTTTTTCGCAAAATGATATTTCTGATGAACTGATGACTGCGGTTTATGCAGAGGAATTCAGTTCAGAACTTTTTTAGTGAGGTAATTATGAAGAGTAAAAAACTGATTTTGTCGATGTTTCTGATTTTCATCGCAGGTGGAATTCTGGGCTTTGTCGGTGGGTACGGAACAGCGAAACGCGAAGTGCGTGATTTTATGAAAAGAATGCGCTCGTATGCAAAAGGCGGACCCATGTCGGGACACCACTTGATGGATCGTTTTGAAAGAGGTTTGGACCTTACACCCGAGCAAATGGATCAACTGAAGCCGGCTTTTGATGAATTTTTAGCTAAACAACGTGAGCTTGGCAAACAGATACGACCTGATAAGAAAAAGTTGATGGAAACTCTGATGAAAGAGGTAAAGTCGGTTTTAACTGAGAAGCAGATGAAAAAACTTAAGCGTATGGAACAAAAGCGCAAAGAAGAGATGCGTTCGCGAAATGGGCGAGGTAATAAGCGCCCGCCTAAACGGAAAAGAGACAGTGAAAAGCGTGGTGAACGTGAAGAAAGAAGACCTCGTCCACCTAAACCTCCAATGGATGGAGATTCGCCAATTCCTCCTGCTCCTCCAAAACCAAATCCACCCGAGCCGTCTTTGGATGGTGACTCGCCAATTCCACCGCCTCCACCGCAAGACTAACTAAAACTGTTGATAGTACCTAAAACGACCGCACTCTTTGATTACCTCTTTGGTAAATTGGCAGTCAGAATAATCATTTTCTAGTCGGGAGAATGTCTGACGAAGCACTTTCAATGGTTCGTCAGCTTCATAGTGGTTGAATGGATCGTTTTGGTGTTCACATTCAAACTGATAAAGTTCGCATTGGGCAATGAAATAAAGACATTTTGCCTCTGTTTCTTTATCGTTGGTATTTCTTAAAGCTTGTCTGTAAAAGCGTTTGGCAAATTTACAATGTCCGAAATAGCTATTGGTATTCAAATCTACGTTCCGCATATTAAACTCTTGTCGTTGCTGTAACCTTTTCTCAAAGTCATTTACACTTTCTCCACTGTTTCCATACTCTCTTCTGTAACGATGGGGTAGATAGCAGTTGCGATACAAGCCTTGATTTGTAGTATTTATGAAGAAGTTCCCAAGTGCGTAGTTTGCGATGAATCGGGTGTCTCTATCAGTTGATTTTGTTAACTTCTTCAATTCATATACGAATTCAAAAAGTTGCTTATGATTGAAGATTTTTGTACTTTTTAGGATATCTTCTTCATTCACCTTTAAACTTAGCAAGGTCACTAGTTGGTTTAGAAAGCCGTAGTTCTTTTTAATTAGCTCAGGTTTGTTTAAATCATCATATAAAATACTGTTACTGAAAATTATTAATGGGAATTTTATATCTAAAGCTTTTGACTTGTTGTCGAGTTTCTGGGCCCATTCAAACGCATTTTGTATATCGAACCTACGCATGTATAGGAATGATTGAAAGAGAAGGAGCAACTCTTTGCTATTTACATGCGAGTGGAGAAGCATTTTTTCAAAAGGGTTTAGTTTTTTGTTGGTCAAATCAAAGGCTTGGTTTAGAAGCATTTGCGAACTGCACCTATTTAACCTATTAATGGTGTGAAAGGTTAGTATTGACTTCACAAATTGACCATCTTTATAATATAGGTGCGATACTTGATCTAGGATGTAGTACTTCCACTTTGAAGAACGAAAGCGGTAATAGTTACCAGTTCTCTGATTAAAAAAACCAATCCTCAGTTGGTCAAAATCTTTTTGAGTTAGCAAAGTCGACAGAAAACGCTCTTTTGTATCATCAACATTATCCCACAAAGAGACTTGGTAAACTGCCTGAAGTTGCTTGTGCAGAGGTCTCAGTTGATCGGGTTTTATTTGATTAACCACCATGAGCGCCTGTTGTGAATCACCTTTCATAAAAAAGCAGTACGATTGGGCAATAACCCAAAAGTCACGGTCTTTAAGAGCATCTTTTCTCAGTACTTTGTTAATAACCGTTAAAATTCGTTCTAGTTGCTTTTTTTTAGTAAGTCGTGGTTGCTCTTCAGGATTTTTATTGATTGGTAAAAAATGAATTTCCTGCTGAATAATCGCTTTAACGACGATTGGACGGAGTTTTTCTGTGTCGATATTCAGTTCGAGTGCTTTTTCTAAAAAGTAGATGTGGTCAGAAAATTTGACCTTCCCCTGTAAAAGGTAGAATTGAAAGTTTTCTTTGGTTTCAGCAAACTTCTTTAACAAAGACGGTTGTTTAGAAAAGCAGTAGCGAAGGCTTTCACGTGCAGACTCTTTTTTATCGCCTGAATTTACTAAAACTTCATAATAAATCTCTGCTGCTTTTTCAAACTGCTTCAGTGAATAAAAACAACCTGCTGCATAATCTATTGACTGATAGTAAATTTCATTTTTTTCAAAGCTCTTCAGCTCATTTTGATAAAAAAGCACACCTTTCTGATAGTTTTGATTAAGGAAAAGCAGGCGAGTACATAAGTATCCGTAGCGTTGTTTCAATTGTCTATTGCTTTCTTTATGAAACTGTTTTTTTACTTTTATCAATAAATTGTCAAGGTTTCTCAAATCCGCTTTATTAATAATTGAGTCGTAGTCCCACGCATCGAAGCTAAGCCTATTTGACTTGGCCGATTGGTTTTGTAGATCAAGATAAGCTTTTACTTTCTGGTCGATAGGCTTAGCATGACTTATCCAAAATGAAGAATTTTTAGCATTGTTATTGCGATTAAGAATCTCATTTTCATTCCAATGAGGAAGCAACTCTTTCCACAGTCTTAGGTTTGATTTTTGCGGCAAAAAAGGAGATTCTTGATTTTTCTCGAAATAATCGTGAAATATGGAGAAACTTTCATCTTGAGGCGAAAGATCCCAGCCGCCTCCAAATATATCGCCTTGGAGAAGTAGTAATAAAAAGATCAGTTTTATGAATTTCACAGTTGCTCCTCCAATTCCTCTACACTGAAGTTTTTCAGCGATTTCTCATCTAAATGATATAGGATTATTTCATCGAATTTGAGTTCACTATCACAAATTTCTTTGTAACACTCGGCCACTACGTCAGGTGTGATGGTTTCTCTTTCAATAAGACTGTCTTTGAATAGTATCATTTGCTCGTGGAAGATGGTATCATTTACTTTGAATAAATTCTCCGAGACTTTATTGATTTCTTGCATATTAAGAATCTCTGGAGGGAAGTTATGTGAGATATTCACAGAGCCTGGAGCATATTCTATCACCGTTTGAGAATAAATTGGTAGTGCAATTTTCAACGGCATTTTATAGTTTGTCGAGGAGCTTACATACTGTTTTACAGTGTCGATATTCAGAATTGAATTTTGCTTCATGTCAGTGATTTTGGTGACATTGTACAACATTAAAGTTCCAGAATCTGCAGGTGGGACTCCGGTTTTATCGGGATACTTGATTTGATGTAAACGTAAAGTCACATCCACTTTATAACTCTTTTTAACCTCTTCTATCAGCGTAAAAAACTGCTCTTTGGTTGTTGTTGACCAATCGCAGTCAAGTTGAACCGTAGACACATCAATTTGGTGGTGTTTAGCAATTTGGTCGATTAGTTTTGTCAGTTTGTTTGCTAAACCAATAACGTTATCTTTGTAAACTTTTTTCATTACCTCGTTTGTGATGTAGACGACAGGGATAATCGTAAACTTTTTGTAACTTTCATCAACGTCTCTAATCACGTAGTTAGGTTTAAAGTTTTTTAGTTGATTGCTCCAGTTTTCAGACTGATAGTTATAAACAACATCGAAAAAGTGTAGATAAATCTTCTCGGTTTTACATTTTTTAAGCGCAGAAGAAATCTCGGGAGAGTTTTTAGCATTTAGTTTCCAGTGATAGAAGTTAAAGGAGTGGTTTCCCCGAGGTTTGGAACTGCTGGGTAAGAACCAAATCAGTAGAATGATTATACTGAGAATGGCTAAAGAAACTGTAGTTTTTTTCATAGAAATGACGTGATGTTAGAGTTTGCATTTTTTCGTATAATGCAATCTAAAAGGAGGTACGGTTTAATCAATCAAAGTTCTGTATAAACCCGAAGATAGTTACGCGTTTACGAACAAAGACTGCTAATTCCTGACTGAAGACTTTAAACCTTCAGACCTGCAACCTGCAACTTTAAACCTTCAGACCTGCAACTTGCGAACTTGCAACCTTTAAAAGGTTTTTCTGGTGCAGGTTGGTAGAGAATCGATAAACTGCTGCCCGTAGTTTGTGGTGATGATTCGGTTGTCAAGAATGACGACTATGCCGTGATCTTCTTTACTTCTTATCAGACGTCCGAATCCTTGGCGGAATTTTAGAATTGCTTCTGGCAACGAATAATCTCTGAACGAGTTGCCACCTTCGGCTTCAATTTTCTCAATTCGTGCCTGATTCAACGGAAGTGACGGTACGGCGAATGGGATTTTGACAATAATCACATTGCTTAACGTTTTCCCCGGAATATCAACTCCTGTCCAAAAACTGGATGTGCCAAAGATTACACTACTTTCGTCATTCTGGAACTTTTCGATAATTGCCGAGTTCGATAACTTTTCTCCCTGCATCAGAAGTGTTAAACCTTTTTTGTTAAAAAAGTCCGACAGTTCGTCTTTGGCTTTTCGCATCATCGCATAAGAGGTGAAAAGTACCATGGCGTGACCATCGGTTTTTCGAATGAAGGTTTCGATATGTTCGCAGACTTTTGGTAAAAACTGTGCCGTGTTTTTAGGATGCGGCATCTCAAGCGGAATATAGATTTCGACCTGCTTCTCGAAGTCGAATGGAGAGGTCAGAATCTTTTGCGAGACGTTGCCTGCACCGATTCGATTCAGAAAGAAACGAAGGTTGTTGTTTACCGCAAGCGTCGCAGAAGTCATGATAACTGTGAAGTCGCGATTAAACAGCAAATTGTCCAGAATCTTATCAATTTTAATTGGCACACCATAAATCGCGAGAGCGTTTCCATAACTTTGCTCTTTAGTCTCAAACCAGTAAACAAACTCCTCTTCCGACATATCGAGAAATGTCTGCATTCCGAGTGCGTAGTCGTAAAGTCGTTCTTTTAATGTAGAAATCTCCTGACCTTTCGAATCAGATTTTTCAATATCAAGCACTTCTTTTAATGCGGCATCGGCATCGCACAGTTCCGGGTGAAGAAAGTGTGGAATATGCCCAGGCACGGTGTAGCGCAACGGGTTTTCTTTCTGCATTTCGACCCATTCGGTAAGTTCTCCGAAAAACAGTTCGGCACGATCTTTCAATCTGGTAATGGTTTGCTGAGCATTCGCCCATTTAGGAGCTACTAGAAGTCCACGATCTTTCTCTTTTCCGGGAAGATAAAGTCGGTTCAGAGTGTGAAAGAATCCGCCGGAAGTGACTTTTACGCCCAAATGCATCGTCGCACACTCTTCGATGGTATGCGCTTCGTCAAAAATCACCGCCGCGTAGTTTGGCAGAATGCCTTCCACATCGACATCTTCCTGACTTTTCATTGCCAGATCGACAAAGAAAAGTGCGTGATTTGTCACAATGATGTCGGCGCTCGCCATATCCATTTTCATTTTCATGAAATAACAGTTACGGAAGAATTTACATTTCTGATTGGTACAGTTGCCGGGTTCACAGCACACCTGCATCCAGGTTCTGACATCTGGAATCGGTGAAATATCTGAACGCGATCCGTCGGTGGTATTGACTGACCACTTTTTCAGTCGGTTTAATTCTTGGCTGCTTTCATCAGTAAAAAGAAACTCATCAGGGTTTTGCCAAGCTTCGTCGAGTCGGCGTAGACAGATATAATTTTCGCGTCCTTTTGCCAGAACGGCTTTGAAATTGAACGGAATCAGCTCTTTTAGAATCTTCAAATCTTTGTTAATCAGCTGTTCTTGAAGATTGATCGTATGGGTACTGATTACCACTTTTTTCTGAGTATAATGCGCCTGATAAATTGCCGGGATAAGATATGCGAAACTCTTGCCAACTCCAGTTGGTGCTTCCACGCAAAGGTGTTGATTGTTTTCCAATGCCTGAGCGACGGCTTCAGCCATTTCACGTTGCTGAGGTCGTTCTTCGTATTTTCTTCCGCCATGTTCGGCTGCGGTTCTAAGAGGTGTGTTTTCGCCGAAAAACTGCTCGGTTTTTTCTGAAACTAACTTCATTTCAATTTACTCAGGCCTAGTTTTTCACGTTCTTGATTCACCTTTTGCCAGAGGTCGACGTGTTTTTTTAGAAACCGTACAAGTTGACCAGTTGAAAGTCCGAGCTTTTCAGCGGCTTTAGCAACTTGCCAACCCTGTTCATAGATGTGATCTAAAACAACAGCTGAGACTAAAGGAAATTGCGGATTCTTTTCATTTTGGTTAAATGCACCAGTCCATTTTTCAGCCGGAACTTTTCGCCAGGCGAGGGCGAGGTTCATTTTCATATGTTTTAGGGCAATTGCCCGATTCTCTTTTTGAGAACGACGGTTTCCGCTGATTGCTTCAATTTTGGTCGCTTTGTGAACAAGTCGAACCGCTGAGCTGGTTTTGTTCTTTTTTTGTCCGCCTTTTCCAGTGGATTTAAAAAACTCCAAACTACATTGGTTTGACAGTTTTTCATCGTTGGTAAGTAGTTCGTTATCGCGGTTATTCCAATCTATGTCAGTCATCATAAAATCAAGGTTTTGTTTTTAGTTCAGAGAAACGTAATTAAGAATTGGGAATTAACAATTAAGAATGATGTTTAATTTGCTTTTAAACTTGATGAATTGGTTTATTCTTCTGCCGACTAATAACTTTTATGGAATTTTAGGATAATATGAAAATTGCAATAATTTCGGATATGCACGGTGAAACTGCCGGGCTTAAGGCGGCTTTGAAAGATATGAAAGCCGAAAATGTTGATCTGATTTACTGCCTCGGTGATTTGATTCACGGCGGCGGTGAAGACGAAGACGTGGTGAAACTGGTTCGGGAAAATCGCATTGCGACGGTTTTCGGAAATCATGATTTGAAGCATGAAAACGAGTTGTCTGAATCGGCAACTCAGTTTATGGATGGTCTACCTGAACGAATTTGGTTTGATGATGTGGTTTTGAGCCACGCTTCGCCTTTGGATCGTAAAAAAATCACCTGTCTTGAAGATAGCTTTCGCGTGTTTGATGAGGCTGATTTTAGAGTCGGTTTTGTTGGTCATACGCATTTCCCGTTTCTCTATGAAAAAACGGCTGATGGTGCGGTTCGTGAACTTGAAAAACCGTATGATGGAAAGTTGGTGCTGAACAAAGATTCGCGTTACCTGATGTGTGTGGGACCGCTTGGTGACCAACGTTTACCTCAAGTTCCGTTTCAGTATGTGATTTTTGATAGAAGTGATGACAGCGTAATTTATAAATTGTTGGATGTGGAGATTTAAATGAGTTTACAGATTGAGAGTGTATTGTCGGCGATTAAAAAGGTGTCTGGCGCGAGTGAAGAGGAATATGATGCGCTGTGTAGTGTATTCGAGAAAGATCAGCCGGAACTTGTAGAGGCGGTTGATACGTTGAGCGAAACCGGTGTCGATGATGACTTTTATGGCTTTGCGTTTGGTTTGACGATGATTATTAACGAGGCGTATCAGGTTCAACTGAAAAAGAAATGTCCGGCGATTTCTGCGGAAATGGTTAATGAGATGGTGAAATTCCAACTTCAGGATTTTTCAAAACATGCCACAGATCTTGATGGTTGGCGCGATGCGTTGGGTTCAGACCCTGAGCGTTTTGTGTATTATTACATTATTGAGATGTTGATAGAGCAGGGCTGGCGAATCGAGATGCCGGGCGGTATCAACGTGTTGGTAATGTTGATGGCTGTCGCCGACGCTTATGACGAAACAGTTTTTGCTTAGTTTGTTAGTTGGATAGTTGGTGAGATAAGTAGAGTTTCTGATTTCACCTTCCCTAACCAACTAACTAACAAGCTAACAAACCAACTATGTATAAAAAATGCCCGAGTCTTTGCAGATTCGGGCATCTTATATGTCGTGGTTAACAAGCTAACCAACTAAAAACTAATAACTTATTCTAGTCCAAGCACATTACGCATGTTGTACATTCCGTTTTCTTTGGTTTGTAGGAACTTTGCGGCTTTTAGTGCGCCAGATGTGAAGGCTTGACGTGTTGACGCTTTGTGAGTTAGCTCTACGCGTTCTCCGTCAGTCATAAACATTACGGTGTGATCGCCGATTACGTCGCCACCGCGAACTGCGTGCATTCCAACCTCTTTCTTGGTTCTAGCACCAACCATTCCCTCACGTCCGTGAACAAGGTCAGTTTCTACATCATGACCGGAGGTTGAACAAACCGCTTCAGCAAGGCCAAGAGCTGTTCCACTTGGAGAGTCTTTTTTGTGGCGGTGATGTGCTTCAACAATTTCGATATCGTAGTCAGAAAGTAGTGAGCCAGCCTGTTCGCAAAGGTAGAATAGAACGTTTACACCTACGCTCATGTTTGGCGCGAAGACGATTTTTCCGCTTTCTGCCAGTTTATTAAGTTCTACTTTTTGGTCGTTAGTCAAACCCGTTGTTCCGATTACAGCTGCTACTCCTTTTGCAACTGCCACTTTGGTGTTAGCAATTGCAGATTCAGCAAATGAGAAGTCGATTACGGCGTCGGCACCTTCAAGCGCTTCTTCAAGGTTTGAAGTGATTTTTACATCCGCAACGCCGCAACCTGCGATGATTCCGGCATCTTGTCCTACAACTGGACATGATGCAATTTCGACGGCGCCGTGAAGTTGCATGTTTTCATCTTCCATAACATTTGAGACAAGAAGGCGTCCCATTCTTCCGGCAGAACCGATGATTACTGTTTTAACCATTTTACTGTTCCTTTAAAATTTTATACCGCAGCGGGTAATTGACAGATCTTATATATGAAATTCTGATTTTCTGAAAAAGAAGATCAAACGACTATTTTTTCAAAAGAAATTTACTATATTGAGCAAGTTTAATTTTGAAACTTAAAACTTAGAAAAGAAAAAGAAGAATTTTATTATGAATAATCCTTACTATGTACTCGGATACGACATTGGTGGGACAAAAGTTGCCATCTGTCTAGCAGTCTGTAATGAACTAAATGAAGATGGAGCGTTGATTCCAGCACGAATTATTGCTTCTAAACGTATTCCTGGCGGAAGTAAGCAGGGACCGGATACGGCTGTACCGCAGATGAAAGAGGCTGGAGCCGAGCTTCTTAAAGAAAATGGTGTCGAAATTAAAGACCTTCGTGCTGTCGGTGTTTGTGCTCCTGGACCTTTGGATGTGTTGAGCGGTGAAATGCTTGTAAGTCCGAATATGCCGCTTTGGGATCGTGTGCCGATTGTAAAAGAGTTGGAAAATTACTTTGAAGTTCCTGTGAAATTTGAAAATGACGCTAATGGCGCGGTTCTTGCTGAATATCTTTTCGGAACTGCCCGTGGTAAAAAGAATGCTGTTTATTTGACAATGAGTACTGGTGTTGGTGCTGGTGTGATTGTTAATGGTCAGCTTGTGACTGGACATTCAGGTCAGGCTGGTGAACTTGGTCACAATATCTTGGATATTAACGGACCACAATGTGGCTGCGGTATGTATGGTTGTTTCGAGGCGTTCTGTGGCGGTAAATCTTTTGAAGACCGTGCAAAAGCTGCTGCTCGTGCCGACGAAAATCATCCGCTTCGTTCTATCGAAGTGATTGATGGTGATATCGATAAGCTGTGTGTTCGTGTAATTCGTGATGCGGCAATTGCGGGTCATGAAGAGGCGAAAAAGTGGTGGGATGAGTTCTGCATGCGTTTGGCACAGGGAATTGGTATCGCGATGATGACTTTTAACCCTGAAATTGTTGTTCTTGGAACAATTGCGATTCATTCACAAGAGTTGCTCCTTAATCCGGTTCGTGAATATCTTCCACGTTTTGCATGGAAAGAGATGCGTAATGACTGCGAAATTGAACCAAGTATTCTGGGGACAAAAATCGGTGAGCTTGCCGGTGTAGCAGTCGCTCTTTATACTGACTAAGGTTGTGAGTTAATGTCTACGTCTTTGATCAATGGTGTTGAAGCTGAATTCTGTAATGAATTAGTTGAACTTTTTAGTTTGGAAAGTTCGATTGACGAAGTCGTTTTGTACGGTTCGCGTGCAAAAGGTAATTTCAGAGCAGGTTCTGATATTGATTTAACCATCAAAGGCGCTGGACTGACAACTAACTGGTTAATGGAACTTTCGGTCAAAATTGATGATTTATTAATGCCGTACCTAGTGGATTTATCAATTTTTGACCACATAGAAAATGAAGATTTGGTCGAACATATCAAACGTGTAGGCAAGGTGGTTTATAAACGATGAATGATTTTTACGATGTAAGATGGAAACAGCGTTTTTCCAACTATAAGAAAGCATTGTCTCAACTGACTGAGTTTATTGAACATGGTGAGTTGAACAAGTTTGAGGAACAGGGGTTTATCAAAGCTTTCGAATATACCTATGAACTTGCCTGGAATACACTTAAGGATTTTCTTGAGTATCAGGGTGATAGTGGGATTATCGGTTCTCGTGATGCATTTAGAAAGGCATTTTCTGCCGGCATTATTGCGGATGGCAAAGTGTGGATGAATATGTTGAAGAGTCGAAATAAAACCACGCATACTTATAACGAGGTCACCGCTAAGGAAATCTCGGATACAGTAAGAGATGATTATTATCAGCTGTTTTGTGATTTAGAGAAGAGTCTTGACGCAAGGATGGAAGATTAATCATTAGTTAGTTTTTTAATACAACAAAAAGAGAATCAGGATTTTGTCCCGATTCTCTTTTTTAGTATAAACTGTTTTAGTTTGATGCTTTTTTATCTAGCAGTGGAATTTTGAACGTGCTACTTGGTGTTCTTGCTTCTAGCATCAGTTTTTCCATCTCAGCTACGACTTCAGGATACTGTTTGGCAATGTTTTTCTTTTCACTGATGTCTTTGCTTAAGTCGAAAAGTTGAATCGGTTTAAGAGCTTTGCCTTTTACGTTTAGACGAACAGCTTTCCATTTACCCATTCTAATTGCCTGTTTTCCGCCTTGTTCGTGGAATTCCCAGTAAAGATACTTATGCTTTTGCTGTTTTGATTTGCCCGTTAACGTCGATGCAAAGGAGAGTCCATCAATGTCTTTCGGTGCTTTGGCTCCAGTCAGATCACAAATTGTTGGCATAACATCCCAGAATGCGGAAATGTGATCAGTTTCACCATTTTTTACAATTCCAGGACACCAGGCAATCATCGGCGTGCGAATTCCACCTTCATACATATCACGCTTTCCGCCGCGAAGTTCTCCGCTTGATTTGAACCATTTGCGTTGCGCTCCACCTTCTTGAGCCGCGCCGTTGTCGCTGGCAAACATGACGATAGTTTTGTCGGCAATTCCTAGTTTTTTAAGTTTTTCTACAACTAGTCCGACATTATGGTCCATGTGAGTTACCATTGCCGCGTATGTAGTTTTTGGTTCTTTGCAGCCAGAATAACCTCTTTTGCTACCTCTGTAAGGTCTTTCTTTACCAAATTTCCCTCTGTACATCTTTTTGAACTTTTCAGGAGCTCGTAAGCTTACATGAGGCTCGGTGAATGCGATGTGGAGGTAGAATGGTTTGTCTTTGGCTTTGTCTATAAATTGCAGAGCTTCTTTGGTGATTTCTGTGGTGCTGAAAGTATCGCCTTCGTGGTTTGTGTTGTTTTTGTAGACGATTTTTTCACTGTTTCTCCATAGATGCGGCGGGTAATACCAGTGTGCGGCTGTATGACTGGTGAACCCGAAAAAGTAGTCGAAGCCTTTCTGTCCCGGAAGCTTTGCATCACTTGAATTGCAGGCAAGTCCGGACTTTCCAACCATTGCAGTCTGATAGCCCAGTGGTTTTAGAAGTCGTGGAATTATGATATCCTGTGGATCTTGGCGAAGTGCGTATTTACCGTTTCCTCGAAGGTAGACATTTCCTGTATGTTTGCCGGTAAGCATTGTGGCACGTGAAGGTCCGCAAACTGTACTTCCTGCATAATGTTGTGTAAATTTTAGTCCTTCCGAGCAAAGTTTGTCAATGTTGGGGGTTTTTATCACTTCCTGTCCAAAACAGCCTAGGTCACCGTATCCCAGATCATCAGCTAAGATATAGACAATATTTAGCTGTTCTTTGGGTTTGGCAGTCGCAGTCAGCGCAAGGGTGGTTGATGCGTAGATTAAAGATTTTTTAGAAAACATTTTTACTCCTTTTGTATTAACTTTATGCTCGTCTAAATTACGGACGTCATATATATAAACAACCGTAATAGGTATAATGTGACAAAAACTTAAACAAATAATTGAAATAAAGGTAAATATTATGACTGTTTTGACTAAAGGTGATAAGGCGCCGGAGTTTGTATTGAAGAATCAGAACGATGAAGTGGTTAAATTGGCAGATTTCTCCGGCAAGAAAGTTCTAGTTTATTTTTATCCGAAGGCCATGACGCCGGGGTGTATTAATCAGGCGTGTGCGCTTCGTGATAACAAATCGGAATATTACGGACTTGGTGTTGAGATTATTGGAATCAGTCCAGATGCTCCGGCGAAACAGAAGAAGTTTGAAGAGAAGAAAGAGTTGAATTTCACGCTTCTTTGTGATGAAGACCATGCAATTGCCGAAGCTTTTGGGATTTGGCAGTTGAAGAAGTTTATGGGAAAAGAGTATATGGGCGTGGTGCGTTCGGCTTTTTTGATTGATGAAACTGGTGTGATTCTTGAAGCTTGGGGTAAGATTTCCCCAAAGGATACGGTACCGAAAACATTAGCGGTTTTGGCGAAAAGCTAATAGGGTAAACAGAAAAATTAGTATGCTTTAATATGCAGAAGTTTAAGGTTGGCTAAAAACTTTTAGACTTCTGCTTTTTTATTGCTAATTCTGTGATTTACGGGCTTGTAAAAAACGGTAATTCTATTTTGTTAACCACGGAAAAAAGTGTTGTTTAATTTGTTAGACTAGAAAATAAACGGAGTTTAAAATGTCTGCTAAGAGTGATCTTTATAAAGCGGCTGGTGTTGATATCGATCTTGCACAGAACCTTCTTGGAAAAGTTAAGAAAAAAATCGGTTCGACACGTCGTCCTGAAATGCTGGCGCCAATCGGCGGTTTCGGTGGAATGTTTCAGGTTGATGTTTCTAAGTATAAAGAGCCTGTAATGGTGACAAGTATCGATGGTGTTGGTACTAAACTTATGATTGCGGCGATGATGAACAAGTGGGATACTGTTGGCAAAGACATCGTAAACCACTGTATCGACGATATTATCGTTCAGGGTGCAGAACCTACATGTTTCATGGATTACATCGGTGTGGGTAAATTGACCAGCCCGACTTATGAGAACATTCTTGAAGGTATGGCTGATGCATGTCTTGAACAGGGCGTGAGCATTGTCGGTGGTGAAACTGCTGAAATGCCTGGTATGTACGGTGACGATCTTGATATTGTTGGTTGTATTACCGGTATGGTCGAAAAGAGCAAAATTATCGATGGTCGTGACATGAAAGAAGGTCTTGTGGCAGTTGGTATTGCTTCAAACGGTCTTCACACAAATGGTTACAGCCTTGCTCGTAAAGTGCTTTTTGAAACTGCTGGTTTTGATGTGAATGATACTCCAGAAGAACTTGGTGGAACAAGCGTTGGTCTTGCGCTTCTAGAGCCTCACACTTGTTACTGGCAGGCAATTAAACAGGTTCTTGAAGAAGATATTACTGTGGGCGGAATTGCTCATATCACCGGTGGTGGTCTTTATGACAATGTACCGCGTGTTCTTTCTGAAGATGTGGACTTTGTTTACGATCAGGGAAAACTTCCAATTCTACCAATTTTCTCGCTGATTCAGGAGAAAGGTAACATTGGTCTTCAGGAAATGTACCGCGTATTCAATATGGGTGTAGGTATGATTGTATTTACTCCTGCAGAAAATGTGGACCGTGTTCTTGAGATTTGCCGCGATAAAGGTTTTGCCTCTGAAGTTGTTGGTAAAACTGTTGCCGGAAGCAAATCAGTTAAAATTAACGGAATTGATCTATAGTTCCGATTTCTTTTTAAGGGTCTGGGACTTTTCTCAGACCCTTTTTTTATGTGTTGTTAATTAAGTTGAATTATCGTTAGTTATCATGAATAAGTTTTTAATCATAATTTTTTTGTTTGTTACTTCGGTAATTGGCGAAGTAAATGTGTCTTTGACTTTAAAAGAACTTCTAGTTGGTGAGACAGGAGGAGTTACAATCAGTTCCGATGAAGGAACGGTTGACCTTTCATCAGTTCCGAGAATTGAAAATCTGAATTGGGGTACGCCTTCAACGAGTAATCAAAGTTCCTATATAAACGGAAAACGAACTTCAAGTTATGAAGTAACGATTCCGTTTGTCTGTTCTCAGGAAGGTGTTTATAAGATTCCTTCATTTATTTATACTGTGAATGGGAAAAGTAAGAAAAGCCCTGAGTTTTCTGTAAAAGTGCAGAAGCCGCAGTCAATTGATAAAAAACTGTTTTCAAAAACTTATATAAACGGCATGGAGAAAACTCCTGATTCGGTTTTCGTCGGCGAACAGGTTCAGGTTGTTTTTAAAATTTATGTTGAAGCCTCAATCCACAATGAAGGGCGAATTCCGACCGTTGAAATGGCGGATGTGCAGTTCCGTGATTACTCCAAATTTAACCGCCGATTTTCAAATGTCGCTCAGTACGGAAATGCCGAAAGTGAATTGATTCAAAGGAATCGTTTTCATACCTTTACCTTTTTAACAGAATTCACTCCTTTGAAGGTCGGAAAGTTAAAGGGAGAAGCATTTTGTAACTGGCTGATCAATTCTGGTAGAAGACAGCCGCGCATTAACAGCTTTTTTTCCAGAAGACCACATGGGACAAATTATCCGATTGACTTAAAGCTTCCGGAACTGAAGGTTGTGGCTTTGCCGAAACTTGAAAAAAGTGATGGACTGTTTTTAGGTTTGATTGGGGATTGGAAATGTGATTTTTCAATCAATAAAAAAGAGGTCGCGGCAGGAGAAGCACTCAATTTCTCAATGAAAGTAAGTGGAAGAGGCAACATCGATCAGTTGAACCCGCCTAAACTTGACCTTGACGGTTTCCGTTTTTATGATCCAGAAATTCGTAAAAACGATGACGGATCAGGTGAAGTGAGTTGGGTCATGATTCCACTTTCAGAAAAAAGCGTGTTTCCGCAAATGACTTTTTCAGTCTTTAATACTAGGGCTAAGAAATATCAGAAGTTTGCATACAAATCTGAACTTAAGGTGACGCCGGGTCGTGTAAATATGTCTACAATGCTGGTTCAAGGTGAAAATGGAGAGGAGATTCCGCAAATTAAGAAAGCGTTGACAGCTGTTGATATTTTGTTTCTTAAACGTGAAAAATCCGGAAGTGTTAAAATGAACTTGGAGCGTAATGTATTGTGGTTGCTGATTCCGGTTTTGTTTGCTCCACTTCTGATGTTGTTGGTGTTGCGAAAGCTTCGTCATCGTGACAGAATAGACGAGAATTCTGACTATCGTCGTCAGCATGGTGCACTTAAATCACGTAAAGATGTGATAAAAAGTGTGAAAAAGGTTGATGACAAAGAGCTTACAAGTGTTATTTTAGAAGAAGTTGTTCCCTGGCTGAATGATGTAAATGGGTTGCCAAAAGGAACTTCTGTCTCTGAATTAAGTGTTAAAATTGATGATTCGGAACTTGCTGAAATATTAAAAACTGCGGAGTTAAGTAAATATATGTCTTCATCTACCGGAAATGTTGATCGTGCCTCTTTGCTGAAAAAGTTGTCACGCTTCGGTTGTCTGCTTGTTGTTTTCTTCTCTATGAGCTTAAATGCTGAATCTGAAGATTTTACAAGAGGTGTCGCCGAGTTTGAAAAGGGAAATTATCAGTCTGCGAAAGATATCTTTCTGAATGAGTACGAAGCTGAAAAATCAATGGGCTGCGTCGATGCGTCTCTGCTCTACAACCTTGGAAACTGTTCCGCCAGTTTGGATAATTATCCTGAAGCAATTGCATGGTATGAACAGGCTCGCCGACTTTCTCCACGTGATTCCGATATTATGGAAAACCTTAACTTTGTTCGCCGAAAAGTCGGATTGGAAGATCTTGGCGAATCTAAGAGTCCTACCGATGCGATAAAACAGCTTCGTGACAAACTTCGTCCGGATGAGTGGTTGATTGCGGCATCGGCTTTCTGGATGATTGTATTGCTTTCATTTGCGCATTGCCGTATTAAACGACGCGGTATTTCTCCGACTGTGATTGTGTCCGGTTTTGTGATTATTTTTTGCCTTATTGCATATTCTACTCAGAAAGCTGGAGGCTATAAGGAAAAAAGTGAAGCAATTGTACTTTCTGATACAAACGTATATAAATTGCCGTTGGCGGACGAAGATAGAATTGCATTTAGTGTCGACGCTGGAAAGTATGCAAGAATTGTGGAAGAACGTGAAATTTTCTGTTTGGTAAAAGTGGACGAGGCGGAAGGTTGGATTGAAAAAGATTATATAAAGTTCGTTTGGGAATAAGTAGTTGTGGCCGATTCAAAAATAGTAAGATTTTTTAAGTTTTTAAAACTGCGTGTTTTGCGTCAGAAAGATTCAATGCACATGATTGCACGTGGCGCGGTAATCGGTTTAATGGTGGGAATGATGGTGCCGATGGGCGGTCAGATTATCATCTCCATTCTGCTTTGCTTTGTGTTTAGCGGGAATAAAATTGCCGCATCGACTTTTACCTTTATTAGTAACCCGTGGACTGTGGTGATTATTTACCCTTTTCAGATTCTTCTCGGAGCCAAAGTTGTTGGTAGCGAGGTCTCCGAAAATGTAGCAAACGGCTTTCGGGAAGCGTGCCAAAAAGTTGAATTCTTTAAGTTTAAGTTTGGCCCGGTTGTGGACTTTCTTTCTGAGCATGGTTGGAACATCATTATTTACTTCCTGATTGGAGGATTTATTATTGGTGTTATCATTTCTGCAATTACTTATCCGCTGATGATTCGTGCAGTCGAACGCCATCATCAGAAACGTGAAGAACGTATTGTTATTCGTAAAGAGAAACGTCGTAATAAGCTTTTAAAAATGATTGCTGACGGAGAACTTCCCGAAGATTTTCCTCTTGACTAAGCTGGTGAAATTAGATGAAATTTGCCAGAGTTGTTACCGACCTTGCACTCGACAAGGTTTTCGATTATAAAATCCCCCCAGAAATGCATGGTTTAGCGGTTCCCGGTTCTAGGGTTCAAGTGCCATTTGGTCATACCAAAAAGACTGGCTTTATTGTGTCGTTGACCAACGAATCGGATTTTCCTCATAATCGAATTAAACCCATTTCCAAACTTGTTGATACGCAGCCGTTAATCCCTCAGACTTTGATGAAACTTGGTGAGTGGATTGCCCGTTACTATTGCTGTAGTATAGAGCAGGGGATTCAGGTTTTACTTCCAGGCGTGGTTCGCGGCGGTAATGTGAAAAAGAAAAAGCAGCTTGCAGTTAAACTTGTCGACCGTAAAAAAGCCGAAAAGGAACTTCCGACCTTAGAAGATAAGTTCCCGAAACAGGCTTTGGTGATTAAAAAGCTTTTTCAACGTGGAGAAACGCTTCTTTCTACTTTGAAATATGAGCTGTCAATTTCCGACTCTGCAATCAAAACCCTCGAAAAGAAAGGTCTTTTGATTAAAGAGAAGATCGAAATTCAGCGTGATCCGTTTTCATCCGATCGAATCATTCCTTCCAATGATTTAGATCTTAATGATGAACAGGCTGTTGCACTTGATTCAATCAAGAACGCTATCGATGAGGCTGAATCTGTGGTGACGCTTTTAAATGGGGTAACAGGTTCCGGTAAAACGGAGGTGTATCTTCAGGCACTTCGTCACTGTTTGATTCAGGATAAATCGGCCATTGTGATGGTTCCGGAAATTGCGCTTACACCACAAACTGTTGAACGTTTTCGCAGTCGTTTTGGAGACCGTGTGTCAGTTCTTCATAGTGGTTTGACTGACGGCGAACGTTTTGATGAGTGGATGAAAATTCATGAAAAAAAGGTTTCTATTGCTGTCGGTGCTCGCTCCGCACTTTTTGCCCCATTCCAAAATCTCGGATTGATTATCGTCGATGAAGAACATGAGGCGACTTATAAGCAAAACGAAACGCCTCGCTACCATGCGCGTGACGTGGCGGTTGTTCGTGGCAAAATGGAGAATGCGGCTGTTGTTCTCGGTTCAGCGACTCCGGCTTTTGAAACGCTATATAACGTCAAGAAAGGGCGCTACAAAGAGGTGAAACTACAAAAACGTTTTGATAGCCAGCCAATGCCTGATGTGAAGATTATTGACCTAAAACATGAATCCGGTGAAGTCGGAGCTGGTTATAGCATGTTCTCAAAAACTCTGGTCAGCGATGTGTATAAGTGCCTTGATCAGGGAGAGCAGGTGATTCTCTTTCTGAACCGACGTGGTTTTGCAACGACTATGCAGTGTTTGGAATGCGGTTATGTAGCGGAGTGTGAACATTGTAGCAAAACCTATACATTCCACAGAAACTACAATCAGCTGATTTGTCACTATTGTAACGATATTCATATTGCTCCGACCAAATGTCCGAAGTGTGGTGATAAGGAGATTCGTTTTTCCGGACTTGGAACCGAAAAGGTTGAAGACTTGGCGAAGAAGATTTTTCCTGCTGCACAAATCGCCCGAATGGATTCTGATACAATGTCATCAGAAAAAGACTATCGAGCGGTTTTACAGAAGTTCAGAACCGGTAAAATTGATATTTTGATTGGAACCCAAATGATTGCAAAAGGGCTTCACTTTCCGAACGTGACTCTTGTAGGCGTAATGTTGGCGGATCTGGGACTTCACGTCCCTGATTTTCGTGCGGGAGAACGTACATTGCAGCTTTTGACTCAGGTGGCTGGTAGAGCTGGGCGTGGCGAAATTCCCGGGCGCGTCCTGATTCAGACACTTTCGCCTTTTCACCCGGCACTTCAATCTGCCAAAAATCATGTATACGAACCGTTTTTTCATGAAGAGATTGATTCACGAAAAATATTTTTTCTTCCACCCGATACACACATGATTTTGATTCATTTTAGTGGAGAAGATGAAAACCTTGTTTCAAAAACGGCTGCTAATTTTGCCGAGGCACTGAGTAAAGTTCTGATTGGCGATGATTTTCAGATGGGTGATGCTGTTCCATCGCCGATTGAAAAGGTGGCGAAGAAGTTTCGTTATCAGATTTCGATTAGGACGACAAAGGTAATGAAGGCGAGTTTGATTTTGCGACAGGCTGTTGTGGGTCGTAAAATTGATAAACGTATCAAGTTCTACGTGGATGTCGATCCGTATTCATTAATGTAGTACGCAGTATACAGTGCACAGTAGTTTTGAACTAGAGTCAAAAGTTTTCTTTTTTGTTCGTATCAATCTACTTTTTGCTTTATTGTAATGGCTCAATAGTTAATTAACAGGAGTTCATTATGAAGTGTAAAACACTAGAGGTGTGGAAGAAATCAGCTAGGTTGTCAGCTAATATTTATAAATATTTTGCAGAGAGTAATGACTTTGGGGTCAAAGACCAGATAACGCGTGCCGGATTATCAGTTCCGTCAAACATTGCTGAAGGAATGGAAAAGTCATCGATTAAAGAAAATGTTCGTTTTATTGAAATAGCACGTGCGTCATTAGCAGAGTTGATGACTCAAATCTATATCGGTATTGATATTAAATATATTGATAGTCAAATGGGGAAAAGCTGGATAGAGGAAGCAGAAGAATTACTGAAAATGCTAATTGGTTTGCAAAGAACTATTAAAGCGAAACAAGGTTAGTGTAGTGTTTCGGTGAAGTGTTTTTTTATACCGCGCACTGCTTACTGTGCACCGCGCACTATAAAAAAAGGTGCGACAGCAAACTGTCACACCTTTTAATCACTTAAGCAAATGCGGCTTAGTCTTCGTATGGAGAAAAGTCTTCTTTACCAACTCCACATTCTGGACAAGTCCAATCCTCTGGGATATCAGCGAAAGCTGTACCAGGAGCGATACCGCTATCAGCGTCGCCTACTTCAGGATCGTAAATATAACCACATACATCACAAATATACTTTTGCATTTTGTTTCTCCTTATCTAATAGTTTACAAGTGCTGTAAACAATAGTTCTAGTTTCTTTAGTTTAAAACTTAAATTAATAAGAATTAAAAATAAATTAGGTTCAATAGTTGTTAAGCTTTAACAAAATTATTATAGAATAGTTGCTGTTTAACAACTTAGGTCAACCTCACGGATAAACTTAGAAAAGTCATCCATTCTCTTTGTAATTAAATCAAACAGTATTGCAGGATCAATTTCTTCATATTGATGTACAATCAAGTTCCGGAAACGCACCATGTTGACATATGGCTCTTTCGATTTCAGAACTTTTAGTTCAACTAGGCGTTCAATTGCTTCGGCTGAAGTCGCAACGGGGCCGGCTCCTTCGATTGAAATAATTCGTTCTGCAGTATCGATGACAATTTCAACAGCAACCTGTAAAGCTCTCTCCGCCGCCGAGCGTTTCAGCCAGTCTTTTTCAAATTCAGCAAAGTTAATGTCACTAAATGTTTCTTTTATTTGCGAAATCTGCTTGCTGAGAAGAGTCAGTTTTCGTTGAACTACTCCATTATAGCGCATTCATTGCCTCCATGCGATAGCGATGCTGCTTTTCATAATCAGCCATTTGACTTTCATATTCACGGCATGTTAAAGAGAAAAAACGCACATAAGTTTCTTCGTCTCTTTTAAACAAGAGCTTTCCTTTAAGTGCTTCAAACCGGAAAATTACTTCAGCATTATTAAGGATTCCAATGTCAACACGAACTCCTGAAACAACAGTTTCAACCGCTTCATTCACTTTATTGTAGAACTCTAAGTCAGCTTTTTTATTCAAATAAAATGCCAAATCAAGATCTGAATGAGCTTTGATAACTCCATTCTTTGCGGAACCAAGGATAAGGGCAAACGATACGTTAGGCAGAGCTTCCTTCAAAGCTTTAGCCAGTTCAGCGACCGAAAAGCTCATTTCAGAGTCATTCAAATCAAGGTGTCGTTTCGCTAAGCCCATTTTTTATCCCAATTTAATCCACAGATTTTGATTAAATCCTAAACAGTAGCAACTGTTCCGTGACAGTTTAACTACTGTTCCTTTGCGTATTCTGCTAGTTTTACACCGTACTCAAAACCTTCCTGCAGAATCTCTTCAGTAGGTTTGAATTGAGACTGGTAAGGTTCTTCATTGATAAGTGTTACCTTCATTTTCTTAAGGTAGTCAATAATATGGTGCTGACCTGCCTTTTTCGCCCAGCCGTAAGAACCGAATGAAAGTGCAAGTTTGTTTTGCGGACCAAGACCTTGAAGATAAGTTAGCGCTTCAGCAACTTTCGGCATCAGTGTCATGTTCAATGTCGGTGAACCAACCGCAAATGCAGCACAGTCAATAACCTGAGTCGCAAGCTCAGTAATGTGAGTCGCTTTTACATCATAAAGTTTTACCTCAACTCCTGGAACTGATTGAGCACCTTCATAGATTGCATTTGCCATCATGGATGTACTGTTCCACATACTGTCATAGAAAACTACAACTTTTTTGTCAACTTGATAAGTTGCCCACTTTTTATAAAGTTCGATGATTGTTGGAATCTCAGTTTTCCAGATAATACCGTGGCTTGGTGCAATCATTTCAATATCATACTGTGACGCTTTTTCGAGAGCTTTCACAACCTGTCGGCCAAGGGGCATAATGATGTTTGCGTAATATTTTGTCGCTTCAAGTACGATTTCGCTCAGCGGAGCATCTTCATCAAAGCGGCCGGATGTCGCGTAGTGCTGACCAAATGCGTCCATAGAGAAAAGAAGCTTCTCTTCTGGAACATAAGTCATCATAGATTCAGGCCAATGAGCCATCGGCGTATCGAAGAAAGTCACAGTGCGCTTACCAAGAGAAACAGACTCTCCTTCTTTAATCACTTTGAAATTCCAGTCTGATGTATCGTAATACATTGAAAGAAAGTTTTTACACTTTGCATTACAGATGACCTCAGCTTGAGGACAAAGCTCCACAAGTTTTGGGATAGAGCCGGAGTGATCAGGCTCCGCGTGGTTACATATGATGTAGTTCACGTCTTTAAGCTCAGTGTACTTTTTAATGTTTTTAACAAGCGTTTCCCAATATGGGGCTTTCACAGAATCTACAATCGCAGTTTTTTCATCTTTGATAAGGTATGCGTTGTATGTCGATCCTTTATCAGTTTCATAGCCGTGAAAGTCACGAACATTCCAATCTACAAAGCCGATCCAGAAGATGTCGTTCTTAAGCTCAGTAATCATAAATTTCTCCTTAAAATGTATGGACGATTTTTAATTTTATTATCAAAACGCGGTTAAACTATACTGTTTTTGTGTCATTTCTACTTTTGTACTAACAATTATCTGAAAATATTCGGTATCCCGAAAGATTCAACTTGATAATGAAAAGTGAATAGTGAAAAATACATTAGGAGTTAGGAACTAGATTTAATCGCCCAATCCACAATCCACAATCCACAATCCACAATCCACAATCCACAATCCACAATCCACAATCCAAACTGTCATATTTATGAGAAAATTATGCTCGATTCAGTTGAAAATGAGCTATTCAGCAGATAATTAAGAGGCTCACCTAAATACGAGGACATGTAATCGGTAAAAAAATATCTATTTTTAGGCTTATGATTAATACACTGCATGACTATTTTGAGGATAAACAAGTTAAGTTGGTGCTTCTTTTTGGTTCGTTCGCTAAAGGGATGCAAAGCTTTAATAGTGATGTCGATATAGCGGTGTTGAGTAGTAGTGAATTTGATTTTGAAAGTACACGTGCTGAATTGATTCAGCTGTTGGGTAGAGAGGTCGATTTGATAGATTTGAACTCTGTAAATGTTGTTCTTAAAAAGCAGATTGTTGATTCAGGAGTTTTGGTCATAGGTTCGAAGAAAGACAAAACAAGCTTTTGCTATAACGTGATTGTCAATTATGAGCAATACCGTGACGATTCACGTATCGTTAGAGAAGCTATTAAAAAAAATGGATTTGTTCGAGGTTAAATATGGATGAACTAATTTTTTCTAAGATAGAATCTATTGAAAAATGCTTAAAACGTATCGAAAGCAAAGTTAAGAATAATAACTTCGATTTGGATGATTATGATACGCAGGATGTCGTAGTTCTTAACCTGCAACGAGCATGTCAGCAGGCAATTGATCTGGCGATGTTTATTGTAGCAGATGGAAAACTGGGATTCCCCAAAGACAGTTCTGATGCTTTTAATCTTTTGTATGAGGCTCAAATCATAAATGAAGATACTGAGAAAAAGATGCGTGGAATGGTTGGATTTAGAAATGTGGCGGTTCATGAATATCAGAGAGTTGATATGAAAATTGTTGATGCTGTTATTAGAAATAACCTTGATGATTTCCGAGAATATAATAGTTTGTTAATCAAAAATTGTTGCAGTTAGCTGTCTTTACAATTTATATTTTTGGCTACACTGATATTAGCTTATGGTTTGTGTAACTTTCACTTCAAGACGCGTATAAGAATGTAAGTAAATCTACACAAGTAGTATAGTAACTTTTCGGGGGAAGAGTGATGAAAAACAAAGATTTAAAGGTAGAGCTGGAGTTCCGAACAAAGATTTTTATATCGGATTTGATTAATTTCTTAAAGACAGTGACTTACGATCATATTGATGTACATGTGATGGATAACTTAGTAAGTGCTGCTTTAAAATTCGGTTCGACTTATCGACATGCGAACAGATTGAAGTCAAGGGAGTCGTTTCTGCAGAAGCTTGAAGAGGTTATGACTCATATTTATGAGGCAGATTATCTTCTTAAGATTGTAGCAGACACATGGAATCTAGTTCCTAGGGAGCAGAAAAAGCTGTCTAACATTAAGCTAGAGTGCCGCGAACTATTAGGTATTTTCAAGGTACTGAAATACTAACTTTGGTACACTGTATTCAGTGCAAGGTTGGCACTATTATTCAGTTAACAGTAAGCAGTAAACAGTTATGCAGTGTAGGTGCTTCCCTCGAAGTCTTCGCTTATCTGTGGATGCCTTGTAGAGGCGCACGACGTGCGACTGTAGAGCAATTAAAATATAACAGCGAGAAAGACGGAGTCTTTTGAGTTATTCGTGTAAATTAGAGAGTAAGCGAGTGTAACGAGACTCGACATCGCGGTTTAATTTAGCTTTTATAGATGGTAAAGAGCTCTTTTGCTGAAAATGTTTTCAACAAAATCTCCGTGTCTCCGTATTGAAATTAGTACATAGCGTACGGAGTACAGTTCGCAGTTGTTATTCGGACTATTAGTGTAATTCGTGGTTGATTTTAGCGTTTAATAGAGGTAAAGAGCTCTTTTGCTGAAAATGTTTTCAACAAAATCTCCGTGTCTCCGTATTGAAATTAGTACATAGCGTACGGAGTACAGTTTACAGTTGTTATTCGAGCTATTAGTGTGGTTCGTAATTGAATTTAGCTTTTTATAGATGGTAAAGAGCGCTTTTGTTGCTAAATAGTTTTCAGTCTGCTGAAAATGTTTTCGACAAACGCTCCGTGTCTCCGTGGTGACGTTAGTTGTTAGTAAATAATTTTTGAGAACTTTGCGTTCTTTGTGGCAAAAATATGATTAGAAAGCTTTGGAAAATTATAAAAATTGTTAATAGCAAAGGTTTGCCTGAGTTACCGCCGCGTGAAACCTGGCCGATTCGCTTTTTGCTGGCAAGTAAAGAGCTATGGGCTCTGAAAGCTATTCTGAAGCAGATTGAAGATAAGCCGGCAGAGACAAAACGTGAAGTTTTACCGACTGGTTTATCTGGAATGTTGTTGTACAGACTCTGGCAGCACGGTTTTTACGAGAACGCCTCGTGGGATAAAAATGAAAAGTGCTTAAAGTTGAACCACGGGGGACACGGAGGAATACTGAACAATAGTTCATCCATAGTTCAACCATCGTTCAACTATAGTTCAACAATTGCCAGAGTCGTCCCGACTCTTGAAAAACAGCGGTTGCATGACCTTGCGATGGTCGCACAGCGAAATCTGGCGCTGAAGGAGTTAGATCAATGGGTTCTGAATTGGAACAAAGAACAGTTTGCTGATGATAAAGAAAAGTGGGTTAAACCGATCTTGATAAAAGGCGGTGCAACGTCAAAGCTATACTTCCCTGATGAAAGTTTACGACTTGGTGAAGATATTGACGTTCTTATGCCCAAAGATATGCTTGAAGATTTCGCCGGTAAACGCGTGATCTGGGCAACGCACGATTGTGTGAGAAAAGTTTTAGCAAATTGTCATTTTGAGGGACATCAATTTACATCAATTCTTGATAAAGACTATAATTATCAGAATTTGTTTAAAGCTACATCTTCTTTGGAAGGCTTTGACACATTGGCGATATTGAACAAAGAGGACAACTTTTATGTGCTTGTTAATCACTTTGTAAAACATCGAGGTGATAGCACACATGATTTGATAGATCTGTCGTTTATGATTAACGCTTTGAACATAGACCAGTCGTTAAAACGTTTTTGTGATAAAAAACGACTTCATGTGGTTGGTTCTCTGAACCGTTTCTGTAAAGAGCTTTATAGGGCTGATGAATTAGTAGATTTTAAAGATAAGAGAGTTAATCTTTTAGCCAAAAAGTTGGAACTACAGGTTTGTTCAAACTTCGTCGAAGAGTTAAGAATGGCAGAGCCATTTCGTGGTATTTATACTGAGGGTTTAATAGAAGGCTGTGATTTCACCCGGAAAATGTTCCGACATGTTTTTTTGAATCTAGAGAAAACTAAAATGTATTTTGATAATGAACACAGCAAGATTTTTTATGTAATAATGCACATTAGCTATGCACCACTGAGAAGAGTTGCTCAAGGACTGTTTTCAAGGGGAATTAGGAACTGATATTATGGAAAAAGTTGTTCGAATTGGGAAATTGAATGAGCAAGATCAGTTTAGACATGATGATTTGAGGAAAATGACTCCGAATGAGAGAGTTAATGTTCTTTTAACCATTCAAGCAAACTACTTGCGTTGGGATCTAAACCCCAGAATTAAGAGAGTAGGGAAGTTAAAACGTTTCGAGTTTAAAGATGTTAGCTAAGTTGACAGATGACTTTAGGGAGTTCATCACTCTTTTACATAAATACGACGTAAGTTTTGCTATTTGTGGAGGACACGCTGTTGCATTTTATGGATTCCCACGTTTGACAATGGATTTTGATATTTTGATTTTGCCAAACGAGGTCAATGCTAAGAAATTAATGATGGCATTGTCTGACTTTGGCTTTGGTAATATCCCTCAACTGAATGAAAACCTGTTTCAGAATGAGGGAACAGTATTCTCTTTGGGGGTTCAACCAAATCAGATTGATTTGCTAACATCAATGAGCTCCCAAAGTGTAGAAGATATCTTTTCGCACAAAGTTGAAGGAACCCTTGATGGTTTAAATGTCTACTATGTTTCAAAAGATGATTTAATTAGAGCAAAGAAAGAGGCGAATAGGCTAAAAGATCAACTTGATATTGAAGAGCTAAACAATGTTTAAATCTTAACAGGTTATCGATTTGTGGACAGAACTCCTTGGTGGGATGTTAAAGGTGTAGCTCTCAATAACGAATTATTGGAATATAGGGAAAAATATAAACTAACAAAGGCTTTGGTATAGTAAATGCACATTAGCTATGCACCAATGAAAATAGTTGCTCAAGGGCTGTTTTCAAGGGAGAAATAAAGTGACATTTTGTGAATGTATAAAACTAATAAAGAGTGATTGTTATAGACTTCATGGTAATGATTCTATCTGTGAAATATTAAAGCAGTATGTTTTGGGTAATGGCTTCCGTTATAACTTCTGGTTTAGATTGGCAAGTTATTGTAAGTCTAAAAAATCGTTGAAGTTTACACTATTCATTCTGACACGATATATGCTGAGACGGTGGTCTCATAAACTGGGTATTGATATACCTGCTGGGACTAATATTGCTGAGGGCTTTTATATTGGACATTTTGGTACAATCATAATAAGTTCGGCAGCTGTAATAAGAAGAAATTGTAATATTTCACAAGGCATTACTATTGGTATCGCGGGGCGCTGAGAAAATCGAGGAGGTCCGGTAGTTGGTGACAACGTTTATATTGGCCAGGCGCAAAGGTTTTTGGAAAAATTATCATAGGCAATAATGTTGCCATTGGTGCCAATGCTGTGGTCACAAAAGATGTCCCCGATAATGCCGTGGTGGCTGGTGTTCCAGCTAAAATAATCAATATGAACAGTTCGAAAAGATTTATCAAAAGAAATATAAAATGACAGTGTTAAATTTAGCTTTTTCTCAAGTGAAAAAAGTTATTAAAAAAAGCTTTTTTAAAAACTTCTCATGGGAAGTCTTTTCTATGATGGGGACAAAACTCCTTACTTTTTCCGCTAATATATTTATTGCAAGAAGTTTTGGTGAGATATTATTTGGAGAGTGGAGTATTGCTCTTGGAATTATAATGGTCATTATTCAACTTTCAGTTCCGAACTTAATATCTACGGTGGTTGCAAAAGTTGCGGAGACTTATTCTAAGGACCCTACATATTGTTCTGAAGTGCTTGGTTTCCTGTTTGCCTTTGTGAGTATCATTGGGATATTTGCAACTATTATAAGCTACAACTGTGCTGGGTTAATAGCCCAGAAATTATATAATCGACCAGAAATCGCACCTCTTTTTAAGCTATTAAGTTTTAGTATAATATTTTTATTGCTTCGCTTTTTCTTAAAAGCTGTACTTATGGGGACCGAAAACTTTAAACACTCAACTTTTGTTGAAATTTCCAGTTGGTTTAGTTTTTTGTTATTTCTTTTATTTTTTACTTTTTGTGAAGTCGATTATTATTGTGTGATTGCATGCTCCTTTCTTTTAGCTCAGTTAGTCGCTGTAGCTTTAGGGATCGTTTTTGTAAGAATAGTTATGTTGAAGAACTCTCTATCTTTAAGGTTTTGTAAATTTTATAGTAAGTTAGGTTTGATTTGGTCATATTCTTTGCCTGGATTCATGGATTCAGCAACTCGAGGTCCAGTTGAAGTGTACACAAAAGCACAAATAGTTAAGTTGGATGAAGGTATGTCTGCTATTGCTGGGGTTCAAGTTGCAAGTAACTGGTACTCTTTTGTCAGCTTTATCCCTACTATAATTTGTCGTGTTTCGACTCCTGTGTTGTGTAGGTTAAAGTCTGAAAAGAATGTACTAGCATTACAAAGACGAATTTGTATAAACATTTTATTGGCAATCCTGTTTTCAAGCTTATTTAGTCTTTTTATCGCATTTTTTGGAAGGTATATTCTACAAATATACGGACATGATTTTATAAAGTATAATGGGCTTTTAAAGCTATTTTTAATCGTTGCTGTGTTGGAGTCAATTGACAACTCGATTCAAAGTGTTTTTGTTACTTTTTCTTTAATGTGGGTTCAGGCTTTTCGATCTCTTTTTCTTTCTTTGTTGTTTTTGGTTATAGCTCCTTATTTAATAAAGTTGTATGGTCTAAATGGTTTTTGCTATGCTTTAATGCTTATTAGGCTTTCTGCAACAATTATTACTTTAATTTGTGCTAATTATGGTTTAAGAAAAATGAAACAGGATAATTGTTAAAATGACAAAATACCGCTTTACAGTTTTTACTGCGACCTATAATCGTTCCCAAACGTTACATCGTGTTTATGATTCTTTGCTGAAACAGACATATAAAGAGTTTGAATGGTTAATTATTGATGATGGCTCTACTGATGAAACAAAAGAACTTGTCAATAAGTTTATTTTGGATAATAAGTTAAATATACGTTATTTTTATAAAAATAATGGAGGTAAACATACTGCTTGGCGTATGGCGATGGAGTACGTAGACTCTAAATATATGATTTGTTTGGATAGTGATGATGAGATTGTTCCTGATTGCTTAAGGGTTTTTAACTCGCATTGGAAAGCCTTAGAAAAATTACCGAATTATGATGATTTTTGGGAAGTGAAAGCGCTTTGTGTTGATCAAAATGATAACTTAGTGGGAAACAAGTTCCCATCTGAGGTGTATGACTCATGTTATGCAGATGTTGTTTTTAAAAAGAATTATTGGGGGGAGCAGTTTGGTTGTCGCAAAGTAACCGTTTTAGCTAAGGAGGCAAAAGTTCCTGATTCTTTTACTTTTGATGAGCGAGCTAATAATTTCCCGGAAGGTATTAGGTGGGCTAGAGCTGGCGCTAAATATAAGACCCGTTATATAAATGATGTCCTACGATGCTATTACACAGATTCTTCTGACAGCCTTTGTTATGCTCCGAAGAGCAGGTCATCTATCTATAATAGTCTTGTTGCCAGTCTCTATTATTTGGATGAGAACTGTGTGCAGCTGATAAAAAATTGTCCAGTTAAGTTTTTTAAAAGTATTCTTTCAACAGTGGTTAACTTAATATTAGTTAATGAACCCTTATTATGCTTTTTGAACAAATTTGACAGTAAGCTAATTAAGCTTGTTATTTTGGGGTTTTATCCACTATCATTTATTGTGATAAAGGTCTTTCGAAATGGAAAGAAACGTTAGTACCATGGGTATGATTTCATTTTGTGACTTCATTTGTATAAACTTAAATAGATTTGTGTGAAATTATGAAGATAGCTATACACGCTAAAAAAGGAAGCTTTAGTGACCGTTGGATTCAATATTGCGAAAGTAATGATATTGCCTATAAGTTGGTTGACTGTTATTCATCAGATATAATTGAAAAATTACATAGTTGCGACGCATTGCTGTGGCATTGGCATCACGCTGATCCTAAGGCAATTCTTTTTGCGAGGCAGCTAATTTGTTCAATTGAAGCAATGGGAAAAAAAGTGTTTCCAGATAGCAAAACATGTTGGCATTTCGATGATAAGGTAGGGCAAAAATATCTGTTAGAAGCCATCAATGCCCCACTTGTGCCGTCCTATGTTTTTTATGATAAAAAAGAGGCTTTGGAATGGGTGGCAAAAATAGAATTCCCGAAAGTTTTCAAGCTACGTGGTGGGGCAGGGTCAGCTAACGTGAAGCTTGTCAACTCAAAGCGTTATGCACAAAAGTTAATTAAAAAGGCATTTGGAAAGGGCTTTGGTCAATTTAATCGCTTGGGGTATTTAAAAGAGCGCTGGCGTAAATTCTGCATTGGACAAGATTCTATTTGGGGAGTGTTAAAAGGTTTTGCTCGTCTTGCTGTTCCTACTGAATTTGCTAAAATAGCAGGAAACGAAAAAGGGTATGTATATTTTCAGAAGTTCATTCCCAATAATGCGTACGATACAAGAGTAATTGTGATAGGTGATAAAATTTTTGCAGTTAGGAGATATTGTAGAGAAAATGATTTTAGAGCTTCTGGAAGCGGAATTAAAGGCTATGATCCAAGTTTGTTTGATAAACGTTGTTTAGAAATAGCTTGGGATGTTTCGAGTAAGCTTGGCCTGCAATGCTGTTCTTATGATTTTGTGTTTGATGAATATAACAGTCCTTTAATTGTTGAAATCAGTTATGGCTTCATCACAGGTCCATTTTATGATGATTGTCCAGGTTATTGGGATAGGGCAATGGAGTGGCACCATGGGAAATTTAAACCGCAATTTTGGATAATGGAAAATATTTTAAGAAGCATTGTTGAAGACAACGTAGTGTCTGAAAGTGAGCAATTCAAGGTATAAGTTATATTGGATATAAATCACCTTTTGAAGATTGGTTAATTATCTTTATTAATCTTTTGTATTTAAATTATAGGCTTTTTATGAAGAATTTTACTTTTTTAGGTAAAAAGGTTTTTTACTTTTTTTTGCGTTGGCTATACACATTTTGGATGCCAGATGTAAGGGTGCTCTCTATTGACGATTCGATTGAATTTGTTTTAAAATATAATAAATCTATTATAAGGTGGGGAGATGGTGAGACTGAGTTATTCGATGGATATGATATTGTTTATCAAAGGTTTGATAAAAACTTAAGGGCTGAAATGTTGAGTTTTGTGACGGAATATAGTGATGATTCTCCTTATGTTATTGGAGTTCCAACTAAATACTTGGCTATGAAAGGGCTTAGTTCAGTTTTAGATAAGAAATGTCGCCGACACTGGCTGAGAACACGTAAAGATTTTAAAAAATTTTTTAATCATAATGTTTACTATATGAATGCTTTTATTTTTGGCAAAGGGCTTGAGAAAAAGTATGAGAGACTGTGGAAAGAGAAAGATTATTGTATCTTTTTGCACAATGAAGAACAGTATGCTAAATCTTTTGAAGGTAAGTATCAATTAAAGACTTTTTATATTGAGGTCGCCTCAAGGGATGCCTATTCGCATATAAATACTTATGAAACTTCTATTCTGCAAAGAATTGAAAATGAAAAATTAGACCTTAGACGACTTATTGTTTTGGTTTCGGCAGGGCCGGCAGCTAAGGCTCTCGCTTTTAGGCTTTCAAAAAAGGGAGTGATGACAATTGATGCTGGACACTGCTGGGATTATCCATTGAACCCTGAGTTGAGTCATTTTGATAGTTAGTTTTATGTGGTCTAATGACAGTGGGGTATCAAATGGTAGCTATTTTTTGAGGATAATTATTATCTGCTTCGTTCAATAATTAACTGAGGCGTAATAGTCGTATAAAAAGTAAATATCTGGTTTTTCCGTTATAATTGATTTATAATCGTAAAAGGGGGCAACTCCTATAATCTCAATAATAAATATTTTATGAAAAAAATTGTTTTTTTAGAACAAAATTTAAATGGTGGTGGTGCGGAGCGCGTAACTTGTAGCTTGCTGAGAGCTTTGGAGAGGCATAAACAATATGAGGTACACCTTGTTCTGACAGGGAATTTAGGTACACTGTCGCATTTAGTACCGAGTTCTGTAATTGTTCATGAGTTGGGATTTAGACATAGCCGTAGTTCTTTTTTGAAACTAGCAAGAGCTTTGAGATTTATTCGTCCATCAGCTGTTTATTCAAGCTTCCCTAGGCTTGTTGTTATGCTTGTTTTGTTAAGATGGGTAACTCCAAATTTTAAAATAATTGGACGATACCCTAGTATGCCGTCCTTAGAAATGAAAGAATGTTGCTATAGAAGGTGGCATTTTATTTTTTATAAAATTTTTTTAAAAAAAATAGAAGTCATGATTGCACAGACAAAAGAGATGAAGGATGAATTGATAAACTATTATGGTTTTTTAGAACAGCAGGTTGTGATTGTGATAAATCCCGTTGATGTTTCGTATATTGATGATTGCTTAGTAAATGCTGAGAACCCATATGAAAGAGGAACTATCAATATCGTTGCATCTGGTAGGATTAAGCATGAAAAAGGTTTTGATATATTACTAGAGGCATTTGCAAAAATTGCTTGTAAAAATAATAGCGTTCATTTACATATCTTGGGACGGAATTGTGGTAATAATCAACAACTGCTGGAGTCTAGGGCGAAACTGAAAGGTGTCAATGAACAACTGCACTTTTATGGTTTTATAAAGAACCCATATCCATACTACAAATATTGTGATCTATTTGTTCTTAGTTCACGAAGGGAAGGTTTACCTAATGTTGTTTTGGAATGCAACTATTTGGGAACTCCAGTTGTGGCTACAAGGTGTGTTCCTATAGTTGAGCGATTAGTTTATGATGGTAAGAATGGTTTTGTCGTTAATGTAGAAGAGATTGAAGCTTTATCTGTTGCCATACAAAAAGCAATTCGTTTACCTCGATCAAGTCCTAAAGTTACTAATTCTTTGACAAAATTTTTAAAATTATTAGGTTAAAGTGTATTATGAAATTATTTGATGTTAAGTATTTAGACAGCTTTTCAGCACATGCGAGGATTCTTTTGCTTTTTTGTGCTATATGGTGCTATTGTTCGGAAGCACTTATTTCTCCGGTTTTTGCGATTTTAGTATATATTTTCTTTGGAATGGCTTTTATTAAGTTTTATTATCGAGATAAAAACGACCATGATTCAGAAAAGTTATTTCTCGTCGTTTTCAGTCTATATATCTTTTATGCACTCTGCTTTAGGTATTTTTATCAGGCAAGTAATCTTCATCAAATGCTAGGTAGTTCATATGGTGTGTGGGATGATCAAGTAAAAAGTTACCTAAATGCTAGGTATTTATCACAACTACCATTTTTTAAAATGGTAAAGCAATGTTTTTCCTTGTCACTTTTTGGAGAATACCCTCTTTATTGTGTCCTTTTAGGGTGTTTAGGAAAAATTGCTAGCGGTATTGATTCTTGCAATTACACTTTTTTACTTTTTCATGTGACCTTTCTCTCTTCACTAATCCCAGTCTTTTTATACAAAATTTGTTTATTTTATTTTAAACGAGAAACAGCTTATAAGGTGACGATGTTTTATGCTATCTTTTCCTTTACTCTATTTTTTTCAGCACGCCTATTGCGTGATGAGCATATCGCTTTTATCTATATTTGGGCGATGTACCTGATTTGTAACTCTAAAAAAGATGTTTTAAAACTTGTTCAATTGGGGGGCTTGGCAGTTATTTGCTATTATTTTCGTGTTGAGCATGGGTACTTTATGTTGGTTTTCATTGGAATATTCTTGCAGCTTTGGTTGAGGCAATTTTTTCGAAATAGTAGAGTGGTTGTAATTGTGTTGAGTATTGTTACTTGTTTGTTATTTACTTTTTATCAACCGAGGCAACTTGGAGTTGATCGTGTTATTAATACGGGGGTAAAATCTTATACTAATTATGAAAGTAAATCGTTGGACTATGCAAGTGTTGATTCTTTCGGAAAGGAACTAATGCGATTACCTAAGCCTTTAAACTACTTTGTAACTGGTGCCTGGGGGCAAATTCAACCATTTCCCTTTTGGGTACACTTAGGAGTGAAAGATAAAGCACGAAATAATTGGATTTGGTTTCCTAAAGCGATTGCTGGTATTTTTTGGTTTTTTGCATGGGGATATATACTTAAAGGCGTTGTTAAGAAGCCCTTTTTGATTAAGAGCATGCCGCCGAGTCTTATATATCTGTGTATGACTACATTATTGCTCATATTGTTGACTACAGCTGAATTCAGCACAAGGCGTATTTATTGCGCCTATCCTCCGCTTTACCTTTTAGCAGTATTTAGCTATTTAAGAATGTCTGCTACGGAAAGACGTAGTTGGCTATTCTTATTGATTGTTCTTTTGGTAAGTCTTCACGTGTTATATTCTTTTATGAAAATTATGCAAGGGAATAGTCCAATTTAATGAAAAAAATAGTAATTATCTCTACGGGTAGCTTTACTCATATACAGCCATATATTGACTTTTATAAACAGCAGGGACATGAGGTTTCTTTTGTTGCCATAACACCATCTCACGATCGAGGGGTTGAAACTTTTACTTTGCTTAAGAAAAATGTAACAAAAGGACGATTGGCGAAGCTGTTATATTTTTATTCGGGCTTTAAAGCCCGTAAGATTATAAAAAGAATTAATCCAGACTTAATTCATTCCCACTATGCTACCAGTGGTGGAGTGGTGGCTTGGTTGGCGTCGGGTAAAGTTCCGTACATTATAACGGCTCACGGGAGTGATATTTTAACAAAGAAAAATAGTAAGTTGTGGCGATTTCTATTTGATAGAATTTTAAAAAAAGCTGAAAAAATAAATGTTGTTTCAGATGAGATAGAAGAAGTTATCAAAGATTGGGGAGTTAGCTCCAGAAAAATCATTAATGCATCTGTGGGTATTGATACAGGTTTATTTAAGAAGGCAGGTCGTAAAGAATCTAATTCTGAATCTTTAAGATTTATCTGTACAAGAAGTTTTGAAGTGGTTTATGATAATGCGACTATTATACGGGCTTTGCATCGATTAAAAGAGAATGGCATTGATTTCAAAATGACTTTTGTCGGTGATGGGAGATTATTGGGAGAGTGTCAGCAAATGGTCATAGATTTTGGTTTGGATGAACAAGTTCTTTTTACTGGAAGAATCGATAATTTACAATTGCCAGAGCTTTTAAACCAGCATGATTTTTATATTTCAGCATCATTAAGCGATGGAACGAGCCTTTGTTTGCTTGAAGCAATGGCCAGTGGTTTAATTCCTGTTGTATCCGATATTAGAGCGAATCAGGATTGGATTGATAATGACAAAAATGGATTTCTTTTTGAAACTGGTTCCTCTGAAAATCTGTATGGCGTAATTATGAAAGCTTTATCGATGAGTGATGATAAGATAGAGGATTTTGTATTGGATAATCTGGATTTGGTAAGAAAAAGAGGGGATCGCCTAGTTAATCTCTCTTTGCTTTTCTCTTAGAATCTTTAACTCAAGAACGAGTCTAAATATTTTTTTTAGTCATTATTTTATCGTTATCGTTTTATTATAAAAACTTAAGGAGTATTCAATATCATGAAACTGTGGATTGTCCGGACAAGTGACGCACTGGAAGATGACGGGCCAGATGTAAAGAAGTGGAGAACTGCCATGCTTGCCGAGTATGCAGATAAACTTGGGCATGAGGTTCATTGGATTACGTCATCATTTAACCATTATTCTAAGTGCCAACGCTCAGATTCTGACTATACTAAAAAGTACGGAGAACACGGAATTATCCATGTTTTGCATACTCAGGGATACAAAAGAAATATTTCACTTTCTAGAATTAGGGACCATCGACAGTTTGCGCAAAAGTTTGTCCAGTGGTCAGAAAAGCAACCAAAGCCTGATCTCATTTTCTGCTCATTACCAACTCTCGAAGTTAGTCGTGATGTTACTGATTACGGTAAGGCCAATGGTGTGCCGACCGTACTAGATTTACGTGACAAATGGCCAGATGTGTTTATTTCTGTAGCTCCTAAACCTTTTCGCTGGTTGGCGAGCAGTTTACTGTCACCGTATAAAAAAATGCTGCAATACTCCTGTGCGAATGCTACTTCCTTAGTCGCTGTTACTTCAAGCTATTTATCTTGGGGATTAAAAAATGCAGGACGTGATAAGAGTAATTACGACAAGGTTTTTTACTTAGGTTCGAAACCCCAGAAAAAGTTAACTTCTGATTCGGCTATGGATCCTTTTTGGAAAGATTTGGGCCTATCAAGCTATAAGCATGTGATTTGTTTTTTTGGAACTCTCGGTAGGATGTTCGAGTTAGATGTTATTCTTGAAGCCGCTGAATATTTCGAAAATAAACGAGATGATTTATGCTTTGTTATTTGTGGTGATGGAGACAATGCGACTCGTTATAAGGAGAGAGGTAAAAACCTTTCTTCCGTTTTTTTCCCTGGCTGGATTGATCATAAAAAAATACAGTCATTGATGCAGGTTGCATGTATGGGGATCGCACCATATAAGAGAATTAGTAATTTCGAGGGGCACATTCCTAATAAGTGTATCGAATATCTGTCTGCCGGACTTCCAGTTTTAACAAGTTTGGAGGGCGAGTTTTCTGAACTTATAGTTGATAATGGTTGTGGCTTGCTTTTTGACCCTAGAGATGTTCAGACCGTAATCTCAGCTATAGAGGGTTACCTACAATCAGATAATAAAGAAAATTTTAATGAGAACGCATTGACATTGTTTTCTGAGAAGTTTAATGCTGATGATACATATACCAAGCTAGTAAAACATTTGGAATTAATTAGTGATGCTACTAAAAATGAAGATAAGGAGTTATAAGTGAATTTAAATTATGAATATGTAATTACCGGTAGAAAAGAGTCTTATTTTTCTGCTGATATTGAGAACAATGCCACGGAACTGGCTGAAAAGATTGGTGGAACACGTATCGCCATTGTTGGTGCCGCTGGCTCGATTGGCTCGTCTGTCGTTAAAA
>DDLT01000115.1 GCA_002340265.1 Lentisphaeria bacterium UBA2565
TTTTTGCCATACAAACCGGAAGGTTTCCATATTTGTCTTGAAGTGCTGACAGTTGTCTTAACGCTTTTTCAGAGAAGTTAACTGAACCAGCACTGTAAATTTCAGTCGCGATTTTTTCAATTTTCTCTTTAAGTGGAAGTTCCGATTCGTAAAGATATTTCATATCAGACTCTTGATCGCAAGCTGCCACAACCGCGTTTGCCAGCTCGACGCCGCCTTCTCCACCTTTCGAGTGTACTTCACTAACAACCGCGTTGAATGCGCCGGCTTCAATTGCTTTATCACAAACATACTGAAGTTCCTTGTCAGAATCTGTAGGGAAACGGTTTACAGCGACAACTACAGGAAGTCCCAGTTTAGATGCGTTCTTGATATGTGCTTTGAGATTACAGAAACCTGCTTCCAACGCCTCCATATTTTCGCCGACCAAACCTTCATCCAGTTTTTTACCCGGTACAATATGAAATCCGCCCGAATGCATCTTAAGCGCACGAAGAGTCGCCACCAAAACCACACAGCTAGGCTTCTGATTTGAATAACGGCTCTTAATATTGACAAACTTCTCAAGTCCCATATCCGAACCGAAGCCAGCCTCAGTCACCACATAGTCAGCCAGTTTCAAAGCGATTTTATCGGCAATAATAGAAGAGTTACCGTGAGCAATATTTGCGAAAGGTCCCGCATGAATAAAACAAGGCGTGTGTTCAAGTGTCTGCATTACAGTCGGTTTGATAGTCTCTTTCATCACAACCGTCATCGCGCCAGCCACACCAAGATCCTCAGCTGTTACAGCTTCACCATCAAGATTGTAAGCCATCACCACTTTTCCGACACGTTTACGCATATCCTGCAGATCTTCCGCAAGAGCCAGAATCGCCATAAGCTCGGAAGCCACCGCAATATCAAAACCTGTCTGACGAGGCACTCCGTTCATATTTTTCGCACCTTCCGCTGCCGGAAGTCCCACTTCAATATTACGAAGACCGCGGTCATTCATATCAATCATACGTTTCCAAACAATACGGTCTTTGTCGATTTTTAATGCTTTCATTCCAGAACGCGATTCGAAATCTTCGTAACCTTTGCGTTCTTCGTGAAAAAGTCGGCTGTCGAGTGCCGCCGCACCTAAGTTATGAGCCGCAGTAATGGCGTGAATGTCACCAGTCAGATGAAGGTTAAAGTCCTCCATCGGTACCACCTGAGAGTGACCGCCGCCGGCCGCGCCACCTTTGATACCGAAAATCGGTCCCATACTCGGCTGGCGAATACAAGTAAATACACTTTTATTAATTTTGCCGATCGCCTGCGAAAGACCGATAGTAGTCACAGTTTTACCTTCTCCCAAAGGAGTCGGCGTAATCGCACTCACCACCAAAAGTTTACCATCTTTCTTATCTTTCAGACGCTCCGTGATATCCAGGCTAACCTTCGCCTTATAGTTACCATACAGCTCCAATTCATCACGGTTAATACCAACATTTTTTGCAATTTCCTCAATCGGCTTCAAATCTGCCAAACGAGCAATATCAAGATCTGAATTCATTCCAACCCCTGTGTTTTTAATTCAAGTACAACAGCCCATAACCTGTGTACTCTAATAGTTTCTCTCAAAAAGCGATGGAAATTAACAAAAAAGACGGAACTAATCAAACGAAATTTTAAAACTTTTTCACACAAAATAGGCGAAAATTACATACTGATTAGAATCTAAAACCAGTCCCTACCATAAAGCTGCGGTTTTTACCGAAGCCGGCTTCAAAAATTAAATCCCATTTTTTGTTAAACTCAATACTAAAACCGGACGTATAATTCCAAGCATGCGTCCCCTTCTGGGAAACCTCAAACTTTCCCGGACCCGCCACATCTCCAATTGGCCCTAAGTCGATAATATCATAGACATCGCCCTCAATAGTCTGGTCAAAATCCTGATACATCGCACCGAGCCAAACACGAAACGGCTTATCCCAAAGTTTTGTATTATAACCGACTCGAGGAGAGATCACCAAAGCCTCCGTCGTTCCGTCAACAATATTCAACTTTGTATGCGTAAAGTTCATATCCACAATCGTAAACAGGCTCTTATATCCCCCCGCAAAAGTCATACCCGCGCCGTAAGTCACACCCTCGTAATTAAAGTGAATAGGTGCTCCCGAAAGGTTCAATGCATCACCCGAAATATTAGCCTTTGCTCTTACCTCTCCATTCGTCTGTCCAAGCACGCCATACAGATTCAAAAATGGGAAAACCCACATATCTGCTCTTAGCGTCACATTATCAACCCGCAACTCCGCATCATACGCATCGATATCAAGCCCACCGATAATCGCATCGATAACAGGGTCTTCGAAACTCAAGTCGATACTTTCAACCGTCAAATCCTGATCCATTCCCATATAAATAAGTGAAATTCCAAACGGATTCGGCAGGTCATAACCAAGCTTCTTAGCATCCTCTCCCCAAATCGGAAAAAGTCTCGAATTCTCTTCCGTTTCAACAAAAAATTCCTCTGAGAACGAATCACCAACAGTTAGAGTAAACAATATAAACAAAAATAGACGCTTCATTAATCTTCCAAAGAATAGAATGTTGAATACCATCCCAACAACGGTTAACAGCTCCGACATCAACAAATTACTGAGTGATTTTATAATAAATAAATGCGTACTCATAACACCACTCTTCCTGATCTGCATGAACTTCTAAGACCACCTTGTTTTTGTTAAATGGAACTGTACACTTCTCCCACTTGTTGCGTTTAAGTAACTCTTTATGTACCTCTTTCCCATCTTTTATGGCTTTTACTAGCACATCACCGCCAGGATGATTATTGAAGCTAATCCTTAGAGTTCCTTTATTATTTGCGGTGATTTCAGAAAAATCCAAAGTTGCCGCCTTCTTTGTAGAATGTGGGTGAAGCACAATAATATCGCGTTTCTTCAAAATTTTCTCATGAACAAATACATCACCGCATTTTTCAATATCAATATCTTTACCTTTCGTAACCGCCTTTAAATCGCGTTGAGGCATTTCTCCATACAAAGAAGATACCTTCAAAAGCTTATCCGTAACTTTTCGTGAGCCATAGTCTATTTTTTTCAATTTTGTCTCCGAAATTACAACAGGAATTAGCAACGATATGCACAAACCAACAACTACTTTTTTCATATTTATCCTCAGGTTAACATTAATAGTCTACTACAACTTAGCTATCAAAATAATGAGATAAACTAAATATTAAAGGACAAAATAATTTTAATAGATTTAAACTTCCAACTTATTAATTATCTTAAGCCTTTACCAAAGAAACAAGCAAACCTCCCAGATTTACAGAGATTACTAATATGAGCAATACAAGAGTTTGTCCGCTTTGCGGAAAACCAAACAACTGTCAGGCGGAACTCCCACAAACGTGCTGGTGCAATAACGTCACCGTGCCAAAAGAGTTGATAGAACAAGTTCCTGAACAACTGAAACGCAAAGCCTGTATTTGTCTCAACTGCATAGAACAATTTAATAATGAAAAAGATTCATAGTCCGCGTAGCGAGGCGAAGTTTCCTTAGCCTCGGGTGAAGAAAACTTGTTTTCGTAACCCGTAGAATTAAAAGCTGGATTCATTTTATAATAAGCCCGCGCAGCGAGGCGAAGTTTCCTTAGCCTCGGGTGAAGAAAACTTGTTTTCGTAACCCGTGGAATTGAAAATAACATTATCAACAAAGTGCCCGCAGGGTACGACGTAAAACAAAATATGAAAAAACGAACTCTAATGTCCTGGAGCAGCGGCAAAGACAGCGCCTGGGCAGTCTATAAACTTCAGCAGAACCCCGAAATCGAACTTCTCGGACTTTTCTGTACAATCAACAAAAAATTTGAACGTGTCGCCATGCACGGCGTCAGACTCGAACTTCTGAAACGTCAGGCGGAATCGCTAAGACTTCCACTCGAAGTACTGGAAATCCCCTACCCTTGCAGCAACGAAGAGTATGAAAAGGTAATGAACGATTTTGTCGAACGATGCAAAGTGGATAAAATCGACGCGTTTGCCTTCGGCGATTTATACCTAGAAGACATTCGTCAATATCGTGTGGATAAACTAAAAGGTTCCGGAATTGAACCGATTTTCCCAGTCTGGCAAATTCCAACAAATGAGTTGGCAGAAGAGATGATTGATAGCGGGCTAAGAACTATCATCACCTGTCTTGATCCGAAAAAAATGCCGATTGAACTTGCAGGGAAAGAGTTCAGCCGTGAATTTATCAGCATGCTCCCGGAAGACGTCGACCCATGCGGCGAAAACGGAGAATTCCACAGTTTTGTCTTCGACGGGCCGATGTTTGAAGAACCAATTGACATAAAAGTAGGCGAAGTAGTAGAACGAGAAGGCTTCGTCTTCGCCGATGTTTTACCAAAGTAAGTCCACCGCTACGAGGCA
>DDLT01000018.1 GCA_002340265.1 Lentisphaeria bacterium UBA2565
GTAAATACTGACCTTTATACCATTTATGCGGATTTTGACGATCAGTTCCCGAATAGCGCTGAACCTGTCGAGTATAACCATCCTCTTGATGAAAATGCCAGCATTTATACTACTGGTTTCAGAATCTTCGGTGATCTGCATGAACAGATCTCTTATAGTGCGGAGTTTGCGAAACAGGTTGGACATGTTCAGGATACCAACGATGCGACCGGTTCAATGGCGGATTTGCGTTTGATGCTTCGTGCGGACGAAGATACTGCTTTGAAACCTGAGTTGAACTTCTTAGTTACCTATCTAAGTGGTGATGATTTGGATTCTGAGGAATATGAAGGATGGCATCCGATGTTCAGCGAATATCCGATTTGGCGTGAAGAACTACTGGCAATCATGACCAATGCACATTGGACTAACTTCACACAATATCGCTCTGAACTGGTTCTACACCTAAATGACCGCTGGAGAGTTCAGGCGAACTATGCGTATCTGAAAGCTGTGGAAAACAACGGTACTGGTGACGGTGATGAAATTGGGCATTTAGTTTCTGGTTTTGTCGACTACAAAATGAACCAAAACTGGTCGTTTGCTTTTGAAGCCGCAGGCTTTATGCCGGGCGACTACTTTGCAGAGGGTGAAAGCAGCGAATGGGTTCGTTTTATGACGATGTACAGTTTCTAAGTAAAACAAATTGCTGAATTGAAACTTTGTTTGAATTATAGAATTAAAGAGTGTTAAAGGCGTTGAATATCTCAACGCCTTTAATATATTACGCGCACGCAAGTGACAATTTTTGTGAGTGTCGCTTCAGATTTTTTAATTTAATGAGAGGATATTATGAAATTTACTAAACTAGCCGTAGCAGTTGCAGTTGTGGCAACAGTTGCAGTTCAGAGTGTTCAGGCGCAGTGCTGTCAGGCAATCAAAGAGGGTGGTGTAGCAAAAGATACACAGTGCGCAATTGCTAAAGCAAGCAAAGCGTTTTATGCAGAAAATGGTGCATTTGACCCGCAAAAAGCGAAGAATAGCTACTTCGCAATGATGAAAAAATTCAACTGTCCGATTTATAAACCACTTCTTACTGACGAGTTCTGGGTTTGTGATTTCCTACAGGGTGATTTTGCTAAACTTGGCATGGGTGGAATCTTCTGGATGAACCACCAAGGCACCTACGGCGATGTAAAAGACAAAGCATTTAAAGGTAAAAAATACGGTTTTCTAGGTCACGAAATTTATCTTCTTCCAGGACAGGGTCTACCGGAACACCGTCACTTTGCGGGACCTGAAGGTTTTGGTGCAAAAATGGAAGGTTGGTTGATTCGTTACGGTTCTGCACGTTTCTTCAGCGTAGGTGACTCAGGACAAGGCGAAAAGCTAATCAGTACGCTTCCAAAAGAAGAGCAGCCATGGGGATTTGGTGAAGATTGGTTCAAATGTAAATACTACATCGACCGTGAAATGGGTGGACGTTGGAAACTTGTTGATCCAGAATCATACCACTTCATGCAAGCTGGTCCAGAGGGCTGTATTGCTACAGAGTTTGCGACATATCACAATGATGTACGTTTCAGCAAACCAGGCATGAAATTTGATAACACTAAGGCAAAAGCTGAAGAAGCGAAATAATCCTTTTTTCGAATAGATTTTAAACGGCAGCGACGAAAGTCTCTGCCGTTTTTTTGTGCTCGGGGATTTAGATGGATACGGCTTCATACTACAGACTATTTATCAATATGTGTTCGATTGTTTTATATTTAATCGTCAAGCCTGAATTAAGATTAATTGTAGTCAAAAAACATATATTGAGGAGAGAGTTTACCTACTTTTGTTTAAAAATGGTCTGTTTATGTTATCTGTGCATATGCACGTGCTCTTTGTGCAGATATTTTTACTTCTTGTGCATAGTTTTTTTAAACTTGAAGACTCTGTTTTAATACAAAATCATATGTCTGGACTTTTTAAACAGCTGTTTTTAAAGCAAAAACAGTGTCCTGCGTCATACAAACAGATATTTTATAGTCAAAAAACACATCACATGCTTTGCGTGCATGTGTACAAGGAGTTCGTGCATGTGTTTAAAAAGCATGTGAAGGTGCCTGATAAATGCGTACATATACACGGAAAACTCGTACATATGTACAGGAAATACAGGCATGTGCACAAGGAGTTCGTACAGTGTCACGCGCTTTGTAAACAACTGTCTAAGATATCCGTGCAGAGCTATTTACTAAAAGGTAAAGTTATTAAAGATAAAAAAAGAGCTTGAGAGCTGCATTTATAGCTCTCAAACTCTCTTAGTTAAAAGACAATGAATTACTTATCTCTTTCTGAGTTTGCGAAGTTCCTGCACATACTCATTTTCTTTACCGAATGCTCCAATAATACTGTCTAGAGCAGACGATGCTTTTGTGTAGCAGGCGTTGATAGCTGCATTAGCGGCTGCAGTTTTCTGCTTGGCAATTGCTTTTGCATCTAATTGCTCGTCTTCTGCCTCAACAGCTGTTGCTTGCAGTGCTGTAATTTCCGCAATGTCGTTTGTCGCATCAAAACTTTCCGCTAATAGAGCATCTTTGTGTCCATCGAGAAATTCAGTAATAAGGCGAGCAAAATCCATTTTCTGAGATCTTTTCATAGCTTCTCCCATTGTATGTTTAATGTTTTTGTTAAGCGTGTTAGAAAGTTCCATTAAAGCTCCCCCATTAACAATTTGTGCAGTATTCATATTCTTAAGAATAGCGAATACTGGAATATCACGCCCTTATCAGTCCCCATTAAGAGGTAAGCTAACTTAGCAGACATCCCGTGGTAAAAAATAAGAGATTAGTCTTCTATTTCAAGGAGTTTTGTAAAAGCTCGCTCATTATCTCTTTTCTATGATAAATGAAGGAAGGTATTTAAAACTGATATTTCCATGACTTAAGGTCTTAAATCACTTACAGTTAGTGCAAAAACTAAGCTTGTATTGCTGTGATTTGTCGTCATTTTAAAGGAACTCAATCTTTTAGAACAAATGTATTTGGGTAGTAACTATGACCAGTCAACTGCTTTTATAATTTCGCTTGAGCTTAAATCATACTTTATCAGATAGTATATTTTGTTCTCACATCAGAGCGATGAGTTGCATTTTTTAGTTTAAATTTTATAGACAAAAAACTTGCAATAGATTTAGTTGAATCTTTAACAATTATATATAAGAGGAATTAAAATGAAAAAAGTAGCCACCAGCCTTACTTTGTTTTTGTCTATGTCAATTTGTCATGCACTAACCTCTCATGAGCAGCATGGGGAAACAAAATATAAAATGAAAGACTTCACAGTCTATACAAATATTAAGACAACACTGAATAGGATGGAGAACGAAATAAAACCACTTAAAAAAGAATTAAATGACATTAAAGATAAATACAGATATTTAAAGATTCCTAAAAATGATGAAGAAGAGCAGCTGGCAATAGAAGTACGAAAAATGTTTAAACCGAAAGCTTTAAAAGTAATTGACTTAGAGAATGAAATAGCGGACTACAAGTTTTTAGCGAAAGAAATTGAAGCGTTGCAGGAAGATATTGCTTTTAAAGAAAATTATTGTAGAGAGAAAGTTTATGAGGCATTAAAAAAAGAATTACCTAATGATTTTTACAAAAAAACAGAATGTTACAAAAACTTGCAAGATCGTACTTTTCGTTTAGCGCCTAGAATTGAGCCAACGCTGGTTGAACTTCAAGAATGTATTAGTCGTTATGAAAAGAAGATGGGGAAGTTTTGTAGAGAAGGTTATGACAAGGTACATGAAAAATATCCAATATTTATAAAGATGCGAGAGGATAGAGACCTTGAAGGAGTTAACGCAACCAAACGGCTGAATTATTTAAAAAAGAATGTTGAAGAAGTAAAAAAACACCAAGATGAGCATGATAGATTGATACAAAAAGTGAAAGATAAAAACTATTCTGCTGAAGAGTTGAAGTTATATAATATTAAGCAGTTAGATGAGAAGTATTCTCAACAAGCAAAGTCTGAACTTATATGGGCTCAAATAGAGGCAAAGAAGTTAGACAAAGAATATGCCCAATATTTGTTGAACTGGGAAGATAAGAGTACAGCTATGACTAAAGCTCTAAAAGAAAAGTGGATTGTAGTGGATAAAGAAAGTGCTGAGAAATATCTATTCTTTCTTATGAAAAAAGTTTCCAAAGAAGCACAAATTGAATTAAAAAAAATAGGTCTGCGTAGTCTAAGAGAAAAGCACAAATTAACTAAAGTTAGAAACGTTAGAGTAAATTAATGTTGTTAATATAAATTGTATAAAAGTTACGTTCAATACTTATAGTTTCGGTATTTAAAAGCTGAAGAAGCGAAATAGTCCTTAGTTCGAATAGTTTTTTAACGGCAGTGACGAAAGTCTCTGCCGTTTTTTTGTGCTTAAAAATTTGCGTTTCGTCTATTCTCCATTATTCTCTCTACAGACTGAAAAATATGCACAAACCCATTGAGGATAATATGATTGTAAACTTTGTCGCTTTCTGCGTCCGTTCTGTTCTGCGCCTTCGCTACCATGTCACTGTAAAAGGTTTTGATAAATTGCCTGACGAGTATAAAAAGAGCGCGCTTGTTCTGCCGAATCACCCCGCACTTGTCGATCCGCTGATTGTGATGAGTCAGCTTTACCCGAAATTGAAGTGTTCACCACTTGGTAAACGTAAAGAGTTGGAGCGTCCGATTATCAGGACTTTGGGTAAAATGATGAATGCGGTGGCGATTGATGAGGTGAACAGTTCAGCTGATGCGAAAAATGCCAGCAAGTCTTTAGAGACTCTTATCACGGAGCTGAAGAAAGGTCATAGTGTGTTGCTTTATCCGTCCGGTCGCCTTTATCGTAGCAAGTTTGAGAATATGCGCGGTAATAGTGCGGTTTACTCTATTTTAAAGGCTATTCCGAATCAGAAGGTGATTCTTGTACGTACGAGTGGACTTTGGGGAAGTTGCTTCGGTTTCGGCCAAAGTGTGGAACCGAAGGTTGTGCCATTGTTGAAGCGGCGAGCCTTTGATTTGTTGAAATCATTTATCTTTTTTATGAAAAAACGTGAAGTGGTGATTGAGCTGGAGCCGGGTCATCTTGATGCAAACGACTCGAAGCAGGAGACTAACATAAAGCTTGAAGCGTTTTATAATGCCAAACCGCTGGATAATCTTTTTGTGCCGTATTCCATGTTTGGGAAAAGTCATGTGATGCCGGAGCCGCAGTTGAAGCAGTCGCGTGGAAAGACCGAAGTGCCGCATGGCACACGACTTCTTGTGATAAATCATCTCAAGGAGGTGACAGGAAAGCATCATATTTCAGAAACTGACAAGTTGAGTAACGATCTGGGACTTGATAGTTTGACGCTGACAGAGGTGGCGATCTGGATGGAGAAGGAGTTTGGGTATGCGGTTAGTGATTTGGAAAGTATCGAAACGGTTGATGATCTCCTACAGGTTTCGGTGGGGAATGTGGCTTCAAAAGTGCCGGAGTTTAAGGTGTCGGAAAGTTGGAAGAAAAGCACACCGGTGAATTTGGATTGTGAACGTTTTGATAATCTATGCGATCTATTCAAAGAGACAGCTTTGAAAAACAAAAATCAGACCGTGATTGCCGATACGGCGCGTGGCGAGATGAGTTACAAAAAGCTGATTATGGGCATTCTGTTTCTAAAGAGTCAGTTTGAGAAAGTGCCGGAACAAAATATTGGAATTATGCTTCCGGCAACAAATGCGGCAGTGACCACATATTGGGCGGCTGTCTTTGCAGGGAAAACACCGGTTATGGTCAATTGGACGGTCGGTTCACGAAATATGCGACACTGCATGGAAACGGCCGAATTGAAACGAATTTACACGGTTCGCCCATTAACGCAAAAGGTGTTCAGTTCTGATCCGGCGATGAAAGAGTTTGAAGAGTCATTTCATTATCTTGAAGGTTTTGCAAAAGCGTTGACACTGCCGACCAAACTTTCGCTACTATTTAAAACTACCTTTGCCAAACAGTTTCTGAAACCGGTTAAAGTTGCTAAGAACGCGGTGATTCTTTTCACCAGTGGTTCTGAGTCGTTCCCAAAAGCGGTGCCGTTGACGCATATGAATCTGTTGACAAACCTGAAAGATATTTCAAAAGTGATCAATTTGAATGACAATGACAGCCTTGTGGGAATTTTGCCGCCGTTTCATTCGTTCGGTTTGACGGTGAATATTGTGTTGGCGACCTGTTTTAATATCAAAGCGGTTTATCACTCAAACCCGAATGAAACGACAATTATCAACGAAGTGATAAAGAAGTATAGACCGACGGCATTTCTTGGGACTCCAACTTTTTTCAACTCTATTCTTTCGACTATAAAAGATGAAGATATGCAGTCGTTACGAATGGCGATTGTTGGGGCAGAAAAGTGTCCGGAAAAGGTTTATAACCTGTCGACTTCCAAGAATGCAGATATAAAAGTGGTAGAAGGTTACGGAATTACGGAGTGTTCTCCGGCAATTTCCCTGAATGATTTGGACAATCCGGTAATTGGTTCAATTGGAAAGCCGTTGTCATCGGTTAGCTGGAAAATTGTTCATCAGGAAACCTATGAAGAACTGCCGCAAGGTGAACGTGGACTTTTGATTGTGTCAGGTCCATCGATTTTCGAAGGCTATTATAACAGCGATTTGAATCCGTTTATCGAACTTGAAGGTAAAAGGTGGTACAATACTGGAGATTTGGTGGAAGTGGACTGCGACGGTGTTTTCCACTTTAAGGGACGTTTGAAGCGTTTTGTAAAAATCGGCGGCGAAATGATCTCATTACCTGCCATCGAGTCGGCATTGATGTTGAAGTTTCCGAATGATGAGGAGGGTCCAGCAATTGCGGTTGAAGCGACGACCGATGAAAAGCCGGAGTTGATACTTTTCTCGAAAGTGGAAACTACGCGCGACGAGGCAAATACAATTATCCGTACATCCGGATTAAGTCCGCTGCACAATATTAAAGTCGTGAGAACAATTGAAAAGATCCCGATTCTAGGTTCAGGGAAAACGGATTACCAGACGCTGAAGAAGATTTTAGGGACTAGGAAGTAGGGCGTAGGGGTTAGGGAATAGGGTTTAGGATGTAGAGATTAGGATATTGGATTTATGGATTAGAGGTTTGTAGAGGCGCAAGGCTTGCGACTTAAACTTAATAAAACAAAAAAGCCGGCAGAGAATTAACTCTGCCGGCTTTTAAATATCTTGAAACAGTGAGTGATTACTCAGCTGTTACGTTGTCAGCTTGTGGGCCTTTTGGTCCATCAACAACGTCCATAGTCACTGTTTGACCTTCTTCAAGGCTTTTGAAACCGTTTCCGCTGATACCAGTGTGGTGTACGAATACATCTTTCTGACCTTCAACTGCGATGAAACCAAAACCTTTTTCGTTGTTGAACCATTTTACAGTTCCTGTAACTCTGCCTGACATAATAACCTCATGTGTTTAGACTGTCAGTCTTTTTGACTGACTTTTTAATAAACCAATTTCTTAGAACCGGTGATGAAAATTCGGAAAAGCTGAAACTTGATTTAAAACAGAGGAAACTTCTTTGTCGCGAATTGTTACGAACCCGAATATAATCAGATATTTCACATTGTCAAACTTCTGATTATAAAGAGTTTATTTAACTCGTATAAATAACCATTATACGAACTTTTCGCCTCTGCGAGAGCCTTTCTTTGTTTAGGTCAACGTTTCGGGTTTCTTAAAGAGCTTTTTCAGGTACGCGATTGAGATGGTTGCGCCTAAAATGTTGCTGACGGCGATTGATGCGAAAATGCCGTAAATTCCCCAGAAATGACCGCCTATTTTGGCAAATATTATGGTGAATAGAAACGATCTGAGAAAATCGAACACTCCGGCGGTTATCGGCCGTTTTATGGCATTTAACACAAATACGGTGTGTACTGCGGCAAACTGACAACCAGAACTGATGAAGACAATCCATAAAAATAGATACGCATATTTTATGACTTCTAAATCGTTACTAAATAGACCAACCATTGACTTCCCAAAGATTAGTACAAGCAACAGACAGATTGTACCATAAACGAATCCGATGAGGTTGGTTTTATGCCAAGCATCATGAACACGGTTGAGCTTGTTGGCTCCATAGTTTTGTCCGCAGAATGGAATTAAAACAGACCCCATCGCCATCGGGAACATGTAAAGTAGCATTTGGATTCGGTCTCCGGCTCCGACTCCGGCTACCGCTTCGTTTCCGTAAATTGAGACTAATGAAATGACATAAGCGACGGCTGCTGGTTTACCGACATTAGTGATTATGGTTGGCAGAGAAATATGAAGAATCCGTTTCCATGAATCCCAAATGAGAGCTAGTTTTGACAGTTTGAATTCGAACATTTTGTAACGTTTATGCAGAAGGTAAAGTGAAATAAACGTAGTAGTTGCTCGTGAAATTGCGGTGGCGAGAGCTGCTCCTGCAATTCCCATCTTAGGAAAACCCCAGAAGCCAAAAATCAGCAATGGATCAAGAATACCGTTTAGTACTGTCGAACCGATCATAATCAAGGCTGGAATTTTGGTGTCACCTGTGGCGCGAATGGCGTAGTTGGCAATCATCGGCAGGAAAACAGTCCAAGCAAACAAAAACCAAATTCTCATATACTTTATAACCAGTTCGTGGGTCTCTCCTTCAGCACCTAGCCTGCTGAACAGCCATGGCGATATGATAAATCCAACAATCGATATGAAGCTGACGACTAGGACGTTGAGAATAAGCCATGAGTCGTGATTCGTTTCACGAGTTTAGTGTCACCTTTACCGATAACCTGTGCCAATACGGTACTGATTCCCATGCCTAAACCCATGGCAAATGAGTTCAGCAGCATAATGACAGGAAATGAAAATCCCATTGCGGCAAGTGGTTCGGTTCCCAGAAGGGAAATGTACCAGGTATCGATGAGGTTAAAGGCGGTCAGTGAGAGCATACCGCCAATCATTGGGACTGTCATCCGCAGAACTTGCGGAAGAACGGTTCCTTTGGTTAGGTCGTGTTTTTTCATTTATTCGTTTTGCGTACTGCGTGTTGCGTGGGTTGTTTTTATTGCTTTGATGCGCGAATGCTTTCTTGCTCTATTTGTATAAAGCAAGAAAGCAATTTAGAACTTACGAAATTTACTTCTATCTATATTTCTCAATACGTTGTATGAAGGTAATTCGCCCTCTTCGAGGACGGGTAAATTGTTCATACAAACCCCGAGGTTCCCTCCGGTCACCCCGGTCTATTGAGAATTGGTCCTCTTCGAGGAACGCAAAGCGTTTAACTTGATGTTATTCACTGTTTACTACTTACTGATAACTGCTAAACAGCCATTTTGAGAAACGGCGGAAGTCGTCGTTGATCATGTAAAGTGACGGCACAAGAACCAAGGTAATTAGTGTCGCAAAGAGTATTCCGAAACCTAGTGAGATCGCCATCGGAATGATGAAGCGTGCCTGACGTGAGGTTTCGAAAATCATCGGCATCAATCCTCCGAATGTAGTCATTGTGGTTAGCAGAATAGGACGGAAGCGTTGAATTCCTGCAGCAACCACCGCATCATGCGGATTCGCGCCTTCATCTCGTTTTCTGTTGGCGAAGTCGATCAGCACTAGCGCATCATTTACCACGACGCCTGAAAGTGCAAGAATTCCAATGATGCCGATAAATGTGATGCTGTAGCCCATAATCAGATGCCCGATTATTGCACCGACGAAACCAAGCGGAATACTGGTCATTACAATCAACGGCTGAGTATAACTTTTGAATGGGATTGCCAGAAGTCCATAAATCGCCAGAATGACCAAAAGTGACGCCCAGGTCATGGTTTGTGCGGTTTCTACATCTTCAGCCTGACTTCCCTGATAGCTGTAGTTCAGCCCCGGATAGTTCGACATCAGTTTCGGCATGATGTTTTTATCGATTTCTGTCACGATTTCATTTGCTCGGCTTACCGGAGTCACATCCGCAGTCAGTGTCACGGTTCGTTTTCCCTCCCGGCGATTGATCTTAGTATAAGAGCGTCCACGAGTCCATGTGACTACTTCCACCAGCGGTACATCTACTCCGCTTGGTGTTTTGATAATCATCTCTTTAAGGTCGTAAATTGACTCACGTTCCGAACGCGGTAGGCGAACCTTTACTTTTATCTCATTTCGACCGCGCTGTTGTCGTAACACTTCGGCGCCTTCGTAGAAGCTACGAACCTGTCGTGCGACATTCAAAGCAGTTAAACCGAGCGCTTTTCCATCCGGTTTTACCTGAAAGTCAATCTGAACTTTTCCAGGCTGGAAACCGTCATTGATATCTTTTACAATCGGAAACTCTTTCAGTTCTGCGGCAAGTTCTTCACTCGCTTTTTCAAGAATTGCGATGTCGTTGTGCTCAAGCTCCACATTTAGAGCAGGTCGGCTTCCCGGTCCACCTTTATCAGATCTCAACTGCATCAATTCAATGCCGGGGATCTGACCGATTTCCTGTCGCCAGTTGTTCACAAAGGCATCGGTACTCATCACCTCGTCTCGAATTTCTGCGTCGACAAGGTAGACAAACATTTCCAAAACGTGAGTTCCGCCTTTTCCGTAATTGGTGAAAATACCTTCACAGAAATCGTCTTTACCGGTTTTTGCCACCACTCTGTCAACGGCATCCTGCATCACTCTGGCGACTTCGGTTGTCCTTTCAATCGGTGAGCCGTATGGCAATTCCACATAACCGTAAGCGAAGTCACTTTCTACTTTCGGGAATGGTCGAACACCACCCATGTGTCCATTTGCCACATAAGTCACTGTGAGAACGAAAAGCACCAGTGCGAATAGCGCAATAACATAACGCCAGTGGAGCACACGGTCGATAATCGGGCCGTATTTTGTTTTCACCTGACGGATAAACCAGTGTGAAAATGACTGTTGCCAGTTATGGATTATTCGGTTCAGACCACGGCGATTCTTCTCTTTGTGATGCCCTAGATGAGCCGGAAGAATGTAAAGACACTCAATCCACGAAATGATGAATGCGGCGATTACTACCATCGGTAGAAATGCCATAAATTTACCAAGGCGTCCAGGTAGTAGAAAGAGCGGAATAAATGCGACTACATTGGTTAAAATACTGAAGCCGACCGGAGAACCGACCTCGCGTGCACCTTTTACCGCAGCATTGAGGAATTTTTCTCCGTTCTGATGATAATGGTAGACGTTTTCGCCAACGACAATGGCATCGTCAACGACAATACCAAGTGCCAGAATGAAGGCAAACATAGTGACCATATTCAGCGATATTCCAAATATAGGCATTAGTAAGATTGCGCCTAGAAATGAAATCGGGATTCCCATCATTACCCAGAATGCGAGTCGGATTTCCAGAAATGTTCCGAGAAGAATTAAAACTAGAATCAAACCCATAATACCGTTTCGCTTCATTAGATCGGCACGCTGATCATAAATTTCCGCCATGTCACGGGTGACAGCCATCCGAAGGCCATTCGGCAAATCTGTATTCAGCTGATCGATATTTTTCATCACCGCACCGGCAACAGACTGTGGTGTCTGATCTCCGATACGGAAAATGTTCAGCATCACTGCCGGTTTGCCGTTATATTCGGCATAACTGTCGGAATCTTCCAAGCCGTCATCAATTTCAGCAATTTCACGCAGAAGCACTTCGGTTCCGTCCGAATTTGAGATAATTGGTGTATTGGCAAATTCGCTTCCATAATCACGGCGTTCTTTGACGCGAACCAGAATCTCTCCACTTTGGCTCTTTATACCACCACCGGGAACTTCCACAGATGCGGATTTTAAGCGGCTGGCTACGTCATTCAGCGTCAAGCCGTAGCGGCGAAGGCTTTCCTGAGGAATGGTGATCGCAATCTCCAAATCACGAACACCGACAAGTTCAACCTGTGATATTTCCGGGTCCTGAAGCAGGCGATTCCGCACCTGCTCTCCAACTTCACGCAAAGAGGTGTCGCTGGTGTTTCCGTAAACAGCCACAGACATCACCATGATTTTACGATCATTTAGAAACACAATCGGTTTTTCGGAATCTTCCGGAAACGTGGTGATACGGTCCACTTCACTTTTTAGGTCTTGATAAACCTTCATTCGGTCTGCACTTTCCATCAATTCGGCAGTAACCATTCCCGAACCTTCACTGGCTTTTGAAGTAATCTCTTTGACACCTTCAAGTCCGCGAATCGCCTCTTCAACAGAAAGAATGATTCCTTGCTCCACCTCGGCCGGACTCGCTCCGGGGTACGGCACATGCACAGTCACTGTGGTTTCAGTGGTGTCCGGCAGAAACTCTTTTGTGACCTTGCCGAACATGAAGATACCGCCGACCACAAAAAAGATCATCAAAAGATTGGCTGCGACATGGTTTTGCGCCATCCATGCAATCGGCCCCTTTGGTAAATTGTCTCTATTAATCATGGTTATTTACCTTCGTTCTTTTCAAAAATCTTTAGACTCATTCCATCAACCGGGAATGAAAGATCGGATGTTATCAACCTCTCATCAGCGTCGAAGCCATTTTTAACGAAAACTGTGTTACGTTCTTCCCAAATCGGTTTTGTTTTGACGGTTTTTAACTTGTTCTTCCCGGTAATAATCCAGATTTCCGAATTGTTGTGAAAGGCGGTTCTTGGTACTGAAATGGTGTTTTGAAGAACTTTTCCTTCAATTTTTACAGTGACATATTCTCCGAGAAGTAGGCGGTCTTTGCCGTTTTCTTTCAACTTCAGCGGATCAGTTACTTCAACAAGAAGCCGCGCCATTTTGCCGTTTGGTTCAATATCACTAAGCAGTTTTACAACTTTTCCGGCATATTCGCGACCGCTTTGTGCAATGATAGTCGCAGGAGCACCTTTTTCAGAACGGTTGCTTGGAATCTGAATCCAGGAAAGTTTACTAATCGGCACGGAAACTTGTACGTGGAACGCATCAGTTCCTACAAGCTTTGCCAATTGAGTCTGTGAATTTATCTGGTCGCCAAGCTGCACGTCGGCAGTTAGAATTACCGAATTGAACGGCGTGGTGATTTTAGTTCTCTGCAGATCAATTTCAGCTTTGTCCAGTGCCACTTTCGCGGAGTCAAATGCCGCCTTTTTTGATTTCAACTGAGGGACACGGAGGGCAAGTTCACGATCGAGAGCAGTGGCGTCTTCATCGGTTCCCAAAAGTTCCCATTCGCGTTTGGCAATATCCTGCTGACCTTCTTCAAGTTTTAGTTCACTTTGGGCCTTTGCCAGATTGGCTTCCTGCTGCATTTTGACAATCTTATAATCCACGTCGTCCAATTGAGCAATGATTTCACCTTTCTTCAAAATACCGCCTTCCAGAAAGTCAGGGTGAAGTTTGATTATTTCACCGGTGACACGTGAACGAACAGTCATCTCTTTAGCCGGAATGACAGTTCCCATCACTTCAACAATAGTCTGATGATTTGTTGCTTTCAGTTCCTGAACTGTCACTACCGGAGTGATTGAAACCGGCTTTTTGCGTTTGGCTTGTGGTTTTGATGTCACAAAGCGGTATCCTACAAGTATCGCAACGGCAACAATTATCATTGCCGCAAATAGTTTAATAACTGTTTTACTATTCATTTTCTTTCTCCTTTTCAGTCATCCAATCACCGCCGAGAGCGCGATGCAGCAGCACGCGGTATCTTAATTTTGTAAGTTCTGCTGTTAAAATAGTTCGTTCTAAAGATTGTTCACTCAGTATGGCTGTCAGCACGGGCAGGTAGGTTTCCAAACCTTTGCGGTATCTGGCGCCTGCTTCCTGTTTTGTGCTTTTGGACAATTGTAGACGTTTTTGCAGTGAAAGTAGAAACTCGTCCTGATGCATTTCTTGAACCAATGCGTCTTCCACCTCTTTCAATGCGGTTAATACAGTTTCCCGATATGCATTCACGCGTTCTTCAGCAATCGCTTTGGTACGCTCCACTTCTGCTTTTCTGAATCCGCCGTCAATTATCGGCAACGTCAAACTTCCGGCTAAATTTGCCAGCCAATTATCAAATACGTCATCAAATTCCGTCGAATTATAACGAGCTGAGCCAGTCAGTTTCAGAGAAGGTAGCCGATCCGCTTTTGCCGCTGCAATTGTCCAGTCCGCTGCCTGTAGTTTAAAGCCCGCCGAACGAATGTCAGGACGCTTTGCCAGTAAGTCAGCTGGAACTCCTGTATGTGGAACCGTTGGAGGAATCGGCAGTTTTTCCACTTTTAGATTTAGGTCTGAACCCGGCACTTTCCCCAACAGAATCGCCAATTGATGCAGGACAGTTTTCTGGCGTGCTTTTTCATTTGGAATTAGAGATTCTGCCTGTGCTACAACGTCACGCTGCTGTAGCACATCTAAAGCCGTCGCCTGTGAACGTTTGAAGCGAAGCTCAATAAGTCCCAGAATCTTCTTGTTGGTTTGCACCTGTTCTTCTAGGAGTGTGATGATTTGGCGCACTTCGGCCAGCTCGAACCAGCGAAGAGCCACTTCGGCGGCTGTTGTCATTCGAACCGTGTATAGGTCTTCTGCAGTTGCGGCTTCATTGAATTCAGCACTCTTTACGTTACCTTCAATTTTACCCCATAGGTCGAGCTCATACGAAACACCGATTCCGGCAGAGTAATTTTCACGATTAAACGACTTGTCATTGATGCCCTCTTTACCTCCGGATGCAGACGCGTCAATCTCTGAGTTTAATCGTCCGGAACTACCTGCCTGAATAGAGACCGCTTCGGCCTGCTTCAAGCGTGCAACCGCCTGTTTGATACTCAAATTCTGGCTAAGTGAAGCTTCAATCAGTTTGTTCAATTCATCCGATCCGAAGCTTTCCCACCACTTGTCAGGGGCTACTTCACGTTCTCCGTACATCGAAAATTCGACGGGGAGCGGTTCAACTTCGCGTGTTTCCGGTTTTATATGAAAAGTAGAGCAGGCCGCTAAAAACAAGGCACTGACCAGAACTAAAAACTTTTTCATTTTTCGCCCCTCCGAATCTCTTCACGATAACTGCGTAGACCACCCATGATCATCTTAATCAGTTCCGCTTTCACTTCGTCCTTATTCGGTTTAAAGCTCTCCTCAAAGTACTCTTTTTTGTGATGACGCACGACATTCAGGTGAATGCATTGACTGTGAAATGATTGGCGCGCAATGTTAATCTGCAAATCAGTCGCACCTTCACCGAGAAAGTCCTTTGCAAGGTCATACATAAATGCCAGCTTCTCTTTGATCCGTTCCTTGATAAACTCTTTTATCTCTTCTGCCGGTCCACCGTGCATCTCGTTGCTTATCAGTCTCGGAAGCCAGCCACCGGAACCTTCATCAAGAACAGATGAAATACGTGCATTAATATAAGCTTCAAGCGCGCCGTCTGGCGTCGCTTCAAAATTGGACGGTTTTAAATAAGTTTCCATCGCCACCTCTTCTGCATGTTTCCATACCTCTAGATAAAGGTTAAATTTACTGCCGAAGTAATAGTTGATGGAGGCGATGTTGGCATTCGCCTTACTACAGATCTCTTGCGCGGTGACATCACGATATCCTTTTGCGACAAAAAGCTCACAGGCGACATCAAGAATTCGCGTCTTTGTTTCTGTTGGTTTTCGACTCATATAATTTCTCCTTTATATAACTTGTGTTCGGTTAATTTAGAGATTTAAATATTAATTTCAAATGATCATTTGAAATTGTTATTTGATTACCTTTTGTATAAATCAATCAACTCATTCGCAGTTTGCCATATTACCTTGATTTTACGGGTTAAGTTGGTAAACTAACGGCTCATTGTAATAAATTTACCTATTTTAATTTGAGGGAAGAAAAATGGCACTCCATCCATTGGCAGGAAAACCTGCACCAAAAGAAATTTTGACAAATATTCCGCGCCTAATCAGCGCATACTATGCTTACGAACCAAATCCTGAAGTAGTGGAAGAACGCGTCTCCTTCGGAACATCTGGTCACCGCGGATGCTCTTTCAACCGCACATTCAATGAAGCACACATTCTGGCGACCACTCAGGCAATCTGTGATTATCGTAAAGATAACAACGTGAACGGTCCGCTTTTTATGGGAATGGATACTCACGCGCTTTCCGAACCGGCATTCATCTCGGCACTTGAAGTCCTTGCGGCAAACGGCGTCATTACCATGATTGATGAAAACCTCGGCTACCTTCCGACTCCGGTCGTTTCTCACGCGATTTTGACTTATAATAACGGTTTGACCGAAACTGACGGGCTTTCTGACGGAATCGTAATTACGCCTTCTCACAATCCACCGGATAATGGAGGTTTTAAATACAATCCGACAAATGGAGGTCCGGCTGATACCGATATCACGTCATGGATTGCAGACCGTGCGAACTACTATCTGGAAAATGATCTTGAAGGCGTTAAATACATGCCTTACGATGCGGCACTTGTAGCAGAAACAACAGTTCGTCATGATTACGTGACAAACTATGTGAAAGACCTGAAAAATGTGATCGACATGGATGCAATCCGCGAATCTGGTCTGAAAATTGGTGCCGACGCAATGGGTGGCGCAGGTTTGGCAATTTGGGCGAAAATTGCCGAAGCCTACGATTTGAACATGGACATTATGAACAACCATCCTGATCCGACATTCTCTTTCATGTCAGTTGATAAAGATGGAAAAATCCGTATGGATTGTTCTTCTCCGTGTGCAATGGCGAGTTTGATTGACTTGAAAGACAAATACGATATTGCCTTCGGAAACGACGCCGACTTCGACCGTCACGGTATTGTGACGCCAAGCGTTGGCCTCATGAACCCGAACCACTACCTTGCGGTGGCAATCAACTACCTTTACCAGAATCGTGAGGGCTGGAACAAAGATGCGGCTGTGGGGAAAACGCTTGTATCAAGTTCAATGATCGACCGCGTGGCGGCTGATCTTGGACGTGATTTGAAAGAGGTTCCAGTAGGTTTCAAATGGTTTGTGAATGGCCTAGTTGATGGAAGTTACGGATTCGGTGGCGAAGAGTCAGCGGGCGCATCATTCCTTCGTAAAGACGGCACAGTTTGGACTACCGATAAAGACGGAATCATTCTTTGCCTTCTAGCAGCAGAAATCACGGCAAAAACCAAACGTGATCCGGGTGAACACTATCAGGATTTGGTCGCAAAATTCGGATCTCCGGTTTACGAACGTATGGATGCACCGGCAACTGTGGCACAGAAAGATGTCCTAAAAAAGCTTTCTCCAGAACAGGTGACAGCCGAAACTCTGGCAGGCGAAACCATTGTCGCGAAGTTGACTGAAGCACCAGGAAACGGTGCGGCACTTGGCGGACTGAAGGTCGTGACAGAAAACGGCTGGTTTGCAGCACGTCCATCAGGAACCGAAGATATTTACAAAATCTACGCCGAAAGTTTCAAAGGCGCGGATCATCTGAAGCAGATTCAGGAAGAGGCGCAGGAAATCGTCTCAAACGTTCTATCCGCCGCCGGCGTATAGCTTTGGTATTAATCAATAAGGGGAACCAAAATGAAAAGAATAATGGTAATTGCGGTTTTAATGCTGCTAACAATTGGAGCAGTAACCGCTGAAAATACTAAAAGGTTAATAAATGTTAAAGTACAGTTGATTGAGAAGAAGTGGGTTGTTAAAGATGGGGAGCTACAATTAAAGCCCCAAAAAACAACTGCTGCTCCAGAGCTTACAACTTTCGCTGGCGAGCAAGCGAGTATTAAATCAGTTTCACAGGTTTCTTTTTCTACAAAGTTTTTTGCATCTTCAAGTACAAATAAAGTACGTACACATGTGCCAAGTTTTGAAGAAGGAGTGAAAATGGTTATTACCCCTGACTTCGATAAGGATGGTAACCTTACCCTTCAGGGGAAGGTTACTAATACAAAATTTGTAAGCCAAAAGAAGGATGGAGAGGACGAATACCTGCTAACCGAGTCGAAATCAGTAGCCTTTAAAACAAAGAAAGAAAAAGGGCAGGCTTCGAAATCAATAACGCTTGAAGATGGGAAAGATGTTCTAGAAGTTGTTATTTTTGCAAAAGAAGTTGCTCCACCGAAAAAGACAAAAAGTGAAGCGCCTGGTTTTGACTTCTAATTCTAGGATTTTATCAAATTTTAAGGCAGAATCGAGAGACCGATTCTGCCTTTTTTATTCGCTATGTTCCAGTTAGAGGTTGTTTTCAAGTACCGCCACCGCTATGAGGTGGCAACAAGCTGATTGTAAATAGTTCTTAAAAAGCCGAAGTGGAGCAATCCGCCTCGGCTTTTTTGTTCTGTTAAGTGATTACAATTAGTTTTTATCACCTTGAAACAAAAAAATCACCCACGGTTTGTGAGTGATTTTTCTTAAAACGTCAAGAGAGAAGCGTTTCTGCTTATTTGTTTAAAATGATTGTATTGATTTT
>DDLT01000269.1 GCA_002340265.1 Lentisphaeria bacterium UBA2565
CTTTCCATTTTTCGAGTCATACAGGGCAATTCACAATAGTTTCCCAAAATCGTTCTTCAAACATTAATAAAAAAGTACGACTTTTTCATTTGAAGCATCACACAAAACCCATCAACTTAAGCAGACCAACTAAAACTGACGGAGAAGCACCTGAAAATGTCGAATTGGGATACACGCCACAGCCTTTTACAGAAGATTCAAGAAGGGGACGATGACGCCGCATGGCAGGAATTTGTCGATTTCTACGAAAACTTCATCTACTACATTCTTCGACAAATGAATGTACCGCAGACCTATCTGGAAGATTTGGTTCAGGAGGTTTTAATAAAGCTGTGGAGCCGACTCGATAAATATGTCAAAGAACGTGGCAAATTCCGCCCGTGGCTAACCACCGTAATCCGTAATACCGCAATTGACTGGTTCAGTAAAGAGAAGAAGCGTAACGAGTCTTACGAAGAGTTAAGCGCATATCAAAAAACTTTCCAGACCATCAACCAGTCCGAATTTGAAAAGATTATCGACAAAGAGTGGCGAACCTATCTCACCAATATCGCTTTTGAACGCATTCAAAAGATTTTCTCAGGCAAAGCCATAGAAGTGTTCAAACTATCCCAAAAAGGCATGTCAGTTGAAAGAATATCCGAAGAATTGGATCTGACCCCAAACTCTGTCTACACACTCAAAAGCCGTGTAAAAGACAAACTTATCCACGAACTGCAAATTCTAATCAACGAAAGAGAAATCTGACAATTGATAATTGCGAATTGATGATTGCGGATTGGTGATTTCGGAATGATAATCGAAATCTCACGCCGTTCGCTTATCTGTGGATTTCGGATAAGAACGTTCAGAAAACAAAACTAATTTTGTTGATAGTTAATTCAATGCTTGAATAACAATCCCCTTCTCTATAAATTCACAATTCACCAAATTCTTTGGTATTATTTTGCACAGTTTTTCCACAGCATCAAACCACAAAAAAGGGTAAACATGTCTATTTTTACAAAATCTTCAAAACTTATAGCAACTGGAATTTTGTTCACCACAGTCTTTTCAAACGCTCATGCCCAAACGAAAGCGAGGTTTCCATCCGAATTAAAACAATCACTTTTATTTCACTACACTTTTGATAAAGATACCGATACTAAGATCATTGACAGCAGTAAAAACGAAAATAACGCTATTCTATCATACAATTGGGCTTCAAAAGAAAACTCTGCCTGGCAGAAAACTGGAGTCAAGAACGGCTCATTAAAATTTGATGGTCATACTCAATTGACCCTGCCTGTGCCAAGTAAGCTGAAAGATACCTTCACAGTTTGTTTTTGGTACAAAACAGACAAAAGCCATGAAGTTGATGAACAGGCTGATGGTGGAGATAGTGGACTGACAGGACAACATTGGCTTCTAAAAGCTGGTATGGGAGGAATGAAAAAAGCAGGAATGGGTGTCTCAGTCGGGACAAATGGCGTATCTGTTTACGAACATGCCAGCGACTATGTTCCGGGAAGGGTTGTCTATGACAAACCTCTTGGCAAAGAGTGGCTTCATGTTGCGGTGGTTTACTCTAGAAAAAAAGTGAGCCTGTTTGTTAACGGAGAAAAAGTGGGCAAAGCGGATAAGTCACCTATGGAGTCAGTCTACCCTGCTATAATAGTGGGTCAAATGAGTGATGGCTTTTCAGGGAAAAGTTTTATCGGTAGTTTAGACGAATTCATGATGTTCAAAAGTGCCCTTTCTACAGATAATGTGAAAAAAATCTATAAATACTCCCAAGGAAAGGGAATGAAGAAATAACATCAAAAATATATCAGTTAAAAAAAACGGCCGGACTTTCATCCGACCAAGACTGTTGCCAAAGTCCTTTCCGTTATCGGGAAGGGCTTTTTGTTCTCTAATTACTTTATGACAGTTCAACTTATTCCTCATTCTGACTTTTTTTATTTCCTATGATAAAAACAGTCTAAGCTATCGACGTTTAAACCAACGTAACTCAAGGTTGGTTATAAACTTAAAATTGTTGATAACTATGAGAGAAATGGAAATAAAACTCAGAAAAAGAAGAAACTCACGAAAAAACGGAGATAAACCCATTGCACAACTTATCCGTGTAACGAGTATATGATAGGTTATGTTAAATATAAAGATTTCCTCTCCCTGACACCGTACAGTCTACAACAAAAAAACAGGCTTTATAATTCCCTCACAAAACAAAGAAAAAGCCCATCTTTTCGAAAAAAGACAGGCTTTGTCCACAGTCTGAAAGGTCTTTAATGCATTACTGCTTTATTGCTCTATTAAATAGAGCAACAGTGCAATTTAGAACTAAAGAAATATGTCGTCTAAGTCGTACAGAATTCGTCGACTTTCGCTTTTATCTCATTCAGGGTAAATGGTTTCGTCATTGTTGCGCTCGCGCCGGCTTTCAACGCTTTGGCAAATATATCTTCACCTTTTACCTGACTACAGCCCGACATCGCAATCAGGCTTGTGTAATCGCAGGACGCTTTTACATGTTTGATAAAATCTACCGACACGCCGTCTCCTAGAAACATGTCGCAGATCACCAGACAGAAGTTACGTTCCGCAATCTCCTTTTCGGCATCAGCCAACGAAGTGACCACAGTCGTATCGTGTCCCAGACGCTTAAAATAAGCACCCAGCACCTGACCGATTGCCACTTCATCATCAACTATTAATATTCGACCCACAGGTCAATCTCCTTTAAATGTGCGGCAGTTTTGAATAAAACTGCCACGCGTGGTTAGTTGATGTGATTAGATTTGAACCAGACTTGCGTCGTAGCCTTCAGGTGCTTCAAATCCCATGATGTTAAGACATGTTGCAGGAAGACTGCTGATACCAAGACCTTCTGCAGGAGCAAAAGTGTAGCCGGTCTGTTTTGCAGGATCGAAAACAATCGCTGGAACTGGATTCAGAGAGTGGGCAGTTTTAGTTTTAGGCTCGCCGTCAACTACAACTACTTCACCAGTTTTCTTATCGTGTTCGAACATGTCGTCCGCATTACCGTGGTCAGCAGAGATAACTAGAGTTGCACCTGTTTCTTCAGCCGCTTTCATTACACGAGCAAGCTGAAGGTCAAGCGCTTCCATAGAGATCTTAACCGCGTTGAATACACCAGTGTGACCAACCATGTCACCATTTGGATAATTTACGCAGATGAAGTCGTAGTCGCCACTTTGCATCGCGTCGATTACTACGTCAGTCACTTCCGCACATTTCATCCAAGGACGTTGCTCGAAAGGCACCACATCAGATGGCACTTCAACCCATTTCTCAAGGTTTTCGTCGAATTTTGCGCTGTTGTTTCCGTTGAAGAAGTAAGTCACGTGACCGAATTTCTGAGTTTCAGAAACAGAAAGAGATTTAAGACCAGTTGCTGAAAGATATTCAACAAGCGTGCGGTCAATTGCTGGAGGCTGAACTAGGAAACGTGCTGGAATCTGCGCGTCGCCGTCATACTGCATCATACCTGCGTATACTACGTCTGGAAGTTCTCCACGGTCGAAATGTGGCATATCTTTTTCAGTAAATGCTAGAGAGATTTCAATCGCACGGTCACCACGGAAGTTGAAGTTAACCACAGAGTCGCCATCAACGATTTTACCAACTGGTGCACCGTTTTCAACAACTACGAATGCAGGAAGGTCCTGGTCGATGTTACCAGTCTGTTCGCGAAGCGCTGTGTAAGCCTCAGTACCTGAAGCAAATTCCTGACCGATACCTTTTACGTGAGCGTCCCAACCGCGCTGAACCATTGGCCAGTCTGCGTTGTAACGATCCATAGTCATGTGCTGACGTCCGCCACCAGAGGCTACGCGGAAGTCGCAACCATCTGTGCTAAGTTCTGCAAGGTAGGCTTCGAAAGGCTCGATGTAGATAAGACCAGAAGTAGAACCAACGTCACGTCCGTCGAAAAGTGTGTGAACGCGGATGCTTTTTACACCCTCTTTTTTAGCCTGTTCAATCATACCTTTAAGGTGAGAAATGTTTGAGTGTACGTTTCCGTCTGAAAGAAGACCGAAGAAGTGAAGCGTAGAGTTTTTCTCAAGTACGTTTGCAGTCACTTCTTTCCAAGAAGTACCTTCGAACATAGAACCAGTAGAAACCGCGTCAGCAACAAGTTTTGCACCCTGTGCGAAAACACGTCCGCAACCGATTGCGTTGTGACCAACTTCACTGTTACCCATGTCAGCGTCAGAAGGAAGTCCAACAGCTGTACCGTGGGCACGTAGACGTGTGTTGTCACAGTTTTCGATCATCCAGTCAAGGTTTGGAGTGTTTGAAAATTTAACTACATCACCCTGTTCGTGTTTACCGAAACCAACACCGTCAAGAATCATTAGAACAACAGGAGCTGTTCTCTCTTTGTAATTGCCAGCTTTTTTAAGCGCGTCAACCATTTTAAAACCTCAGTTTTGTTATATTAATTTAGTTTAATTTATTTCAACATCGTAAAGTAAAAAGGTTGCGTTCTTTTGCAACCCCTTTATAATCAATTCGTATTACGTGATGCGTACTACGTGATGCGTACTGCGTGATGCGTACTGCGTGATGCGTACTGCGTGATGCGTACTGCGTGGTACGTTATACGAATTACGTAAATCAAATTATGCTTAAATCTTTTGCAACTGCGAAGCAGGTGCAAAAAACTCTGCGACCTCTGCGTCTCTGCGTGATAAAACATGCGTACTGCGTGTAACGTGACACGAATTATGCTTAAATCTTTTGCAACTGCGAAGCAGGTGCAAAAAACTCTGCGACCTCTGCGTCTCTGCGTGAGATATTTAACTTAACGATTAATCTTCTTCAACTATTGTTCTTTTTTCGAAAAGTCCGAAAAAAGATTCATAAATCGGAAAAGCCGCAATAGTCGCAAAACCACCCTGCCAGCGTCCATTTATTACGCCGACAAGTTCAGAATCGCTCAATGCACCCATTTCGTCAACAATGTACGAAACCACATCGCCGACGCTGCGTTTTTTTTGCAGCATAAACATGACGCGATTGCTTAAAGCCGCCGCGCCGCGCACCTCATATTTCAGAGGCAAATTATTACATAAATCCGTCAGTGCCTTCCCCACTTTTTCGGGTTCGGAGACAAATTCATCAAAATTAAAAACAACTGTTCTATTATCCATTACTTATTTGCCATAATTGAGCTTAGATTTTCTTTCCACATTTTACGCTTCAATGCGTAACAATCGGGACAGCGAAAAATGTCCACGCCGTAGAATACGACATCGGTTGCCGTTTTCTTAACTAAGATTTTTTCGCCTTCATTAATCAGGAAATGTTGTGGAGAGTTGTCAGCGAGAAGAATTGCGGGACCGCGCGTGACAGTCACTTCAATCACCGCCTCGTCTGACAAAACAATGTGGTCCATCGGTTCGGTACTGTTATTAAATGCGACACCTATTCCAGTATAAAACACACTTCCAGTAATGCTTTTATAGTAAGCAGAACTTCCGAAAGGGGTTGAGACAACGACACCGTCTCCGACGATTTGATGCGGAAAAAATTTACCGTCGATACTGACCACGTAACGAATTGCACTTCGCGGGTCACCGTTATGCAACGCAATGTCATTGATTGCACAGAGGCTTTCACCACTTTCAGTAAATGCCTCCAGTTTAATCAACTTCTGTGACTTCAGTTCACCTTTCAGGGCAAGTTCCAGAACCTGTTTTTCGGAGTGTTGCGGACATTTCGGATTGTTATGATAGTCACGAAGCGCAATTTTGGGAACCCCCGGCCAATCGCGTTCAGCACCTAGAAGTGAGCCGTCCCCACCATAGGTGATGACATAATCCGGATTTGCGTCAACCAACGTCAAACTGTCAGGCAAAATCGACTTTAAATCATCGATATTACGGCCGTAAAGCAGGACTTTTTTTCCTTCCAGCATAACTACCTTTTGAAGTCGAAGTTAGTTTCAAACAGTTCTACAATCAAATCAGCATCAGCGTCCTCATTCGGACCGTCCACTTTGATTGTTACCACATCATCACATTTGATTCCAAGAGAAAGCAGCTCAATAATGCTTCCCAGAGAACAGGACGTACCATTAGCCGTAATCTCAATCGAGCTTTCTAAAGGCATCACTTTCTTGATAATTTCAGCAGACGGACGACAGTGAATTCCGTAGGCATTAATAACTTTTGCTTCTCTTGTAACCATAAAAACCTCGATTATAGCATAGACTTAAGAATTAGAGTCGGCTCTGCCACTTTGATTTTGTATGCGCCGACAGATGCCGGAATAAGCACGCTGCGACAACCTGGAACTTCTACAGATCCGCCATCGAACTCAATCTCAAAACCTGCACCAGTAGAAAATAGTGTGTGGAAGCTTTCCTGTTTTGTATCATCACAGAAAGTGCCAGTCAGGCGAAGTTCTTCAACTGTGAAGAAGGGACAGTTTGTAATCAGGTGATTGCGCTTGTTACGTGTAATTGTGCTACAGTCACCGGCAATTCTAGGCTGCATTCTGTCTGTAAAGTGAATAGACTGAAGCGCTTCGTCCACGTGTAGTTCACGAGGCTGTCCGTCTTTTCCCACACGTCCCCAGTCACTTACACGGTAAGTTGTGAAACTGTTCTGCTGCACCTCATAAATTAGGTTTCCAGCACCAATTGCGTGAATGCGTCCGGCAGGAATGAAGTAAGCGTCACCTTTACGAGCTGGGTAAGACTGAAGAAGTTCTTCTACAGACGGGTCAGCCATTTTTTCAAGGAAATTCTGTTTTGTCGCTGAAGCTTTAAGACCGGCAAAAATGTTGGCATTCTTATCAGCGTCAAGTACGTACCACATCTCAGTTTTTGGCTCTGCACCTGGAAGAATCTTACATGCATCTTCGTTCGGATGAACCTGAAGAGAAAGACGTTGAGCCGCATCGATAATTTTAATCAAAAGTGGAAATGGCTGATCTGCTTTATGTTTAGGGCCAACAACCGAAGTCGGACTCATTGCAATCATTTCACGAAGTGTTTTACCGGCATATTCACCGTTTTCAATCACACTCTGTCCGTTATCACGGTCAGTAATTTCCCATGATTCCGCAATCGGATTCTCCAATTCCGGAAGGTCGCGGCCAAGTCCGGCCATTTTAGTTCCGCCCCACATAATATCTTTGTAAACCGGCGCAAACAACATTGGATATAAAGTAGAATCCATCAGTTACCTCTAACTTATTAATTTTTAAAATTAAGTCTCAAACCTGAACAAAAAATGGGTCATAAATTCAGGTAAAATTCAATATGCTCGGTAATATAAGAGGAAGTGCTGTTTTTTCCATAAACTGTATTGAGATTGGGTGAGAATCTGATAATTTCAATGCTATAGAATAATGCATCACAACGACGGAACCTACTTCAAATATGCCAACTAAGAAAAAAGAGCCTGAAACCACAGGCAAAAGCATCCTACCAATTTTCAAGAAAAAAGCGTCTGCAATCGCACTGCTCGTTTTTTCCCTTTTTGTTATCTTCTCTTTAGTCTCTTTTGACATTCAAGACTACCACATTATCAACGAAGGTGTCAGCGACGAAAACTGGCTTCCTTCCAACAGTTTCGGAAAACTTGGAGCCTATGCCTCAATCTTTCTATTCCAGGTATTCGGAGGCGCGGCCTATTTTCTAGGGGCAATCCTTCTAATCTGCGCACTTCGCCACCTTTTCTTTAAAACTCACTCTTATAGTATCGAGTACTTTTTCGGTGTCGGACTAATGACTGTCGGGCTTTCCATGTATCTAGGGATTTTTCCTTCCTGTGTTGACAATCCAGTAGTCACTGCAGCAATTCCAGACTTGGCTGGAGGTGTCATCGGGCAACGCTGTTCTGCACCCGGACCAGAACACTACGGATGGTTTTACAACATTGCGAACCAAAGCGGCTGTCAGCTTATTTCTGCGGCAATAATGCTTTTAGGTTTTATCATCGTCTGGATTAATGATTGGAATGCCGCATTTATCGCCAGTGTAAAATATGCCTACAAACACGCAACAGAGGATCGCCCTGAAAAAGAGCCAAAAGCTAAGAAAGAGAAACCAAAGAAAGAGCCAAAAGCCAAAAAAGAAAAGGTCGAAAAAGAGGATAACTCTGGCGGTTTCTTCAGTGCACTTAAAGGTAAAAAGAAAACGACTCTTGAAACCGAAACTGTGGCTCAATCTGAAAAGATGACTCAGCCGGAACTTAATGTGTTTGATGCGAAGCCGACTCCTGCTGCTACAACTGAACCAACTACAATTCCTGATATGCCGACTTACAGTAGTAACGCATCTCGAAAAGTAAGCAAACCAAGTAAAGGCGGGAAGTTCAGCCTTCCTCCAATGAACCTACTTTCAGCGACAGGTTCGCAAAATACTGGTGCGAATCCGAAAGAGGTGGAGAAGAAGAAAAATATTCTGCAGCAGACTTTGGAGAGTTTCCGAATCGACGCACAGGTTTCCGACGTGACAGCCGGGCCCCGTGTGACACTTTTCGAAATCGTCACCGCTCCAGGTGTAAACCTCAAGAAAATCACCTCCCTGAATGCCAATATCGCGATGGATCTGAAAGCCCACAGTTTACGTATTCTAGCGCCGATTCCGGGTAAAAGTTCGGTTGGTATCGAAGTGCCGAACGAAAAAGCAATTCCGGTCGGCCTGCGTTCACTTCTTGAAAGTAACAAATGGCAACGTAGCGGCGGGCAGATTCCACTTGCTCTTGGACGTGACATCAGCGGTGATCCAATCTGCCTT